>DMZB01000083.1 GCA_003482405.1 Lactobacillus sp.
AACACAACCTCGCTGAGTTGGAAGATCAGTTTGATGAGTTCACAAACTTATCTCAACAAGGTGACCATGTTGCCGCCCAAAAAGTGCTTGATCGTTTGACAGAAGGCACCGATGATTTGGATCATTTAATCGATACGATTCCACCGCTTTACCGCGATTTGAAGAGTGGTTTCAATGATCAGTTGGCAGACATTGTGGATGGTTACCAGCAAATGACTGCTCAAAATTTTGTGTTTGGCAATGTTGATATTCCCGGCCAAGTGAACCGCATCAAAGGTGAGATTCAAACCGCCAATCAGCATTTGGCGGATCTAGATGTCGCAACTACAACAGCCGATAACCATAACATCGAAGTTCAAATCGACGACTTATATGCAGTTTTGGAAAAAGAGGTTAAGGCTAAGCCAGAAGTTGACAGTCAAAATGAAGAACTAAGTGCTTTTCTGACACATGCCAAGCAGCAAAATCATGCCTTACAAGTCGAGTTGGATCGTTTGAGTCAAAGTTACGTGTTAACTCATGGCGAACTAGATAACGCGCAGACGCTTGCTACCGAGATCAATCAGGCAGAGGAGTATTATCAGACGGATGCGAACGCGATTGCCACACACACGGACAGTTACTCTAATATTCAACAGCATCAACTCGATCAGTTACAGACCTTAACGCAAATTGAACAACAGCAACGGCAAATCAATGATGGAATTAAAGGGTTAGGCACTCAGGAACAGAAGGCCCGCCAGCGTTTCCAGTATTTTGACAACCAAATGCATACAATTAAACGGCAATTGGAGGGCTTAAACCTACCCGGATTGCCTAAGGATTACTTGGATTACTTCTACGTTGTTAGCGATGAAGTGGAGAAACTAGGCAGTGCTCTTAGTAAAACTCAAATCAACATGGAAGACGTGACTAAACAACTTGTCATGATTCAAGCTGACTTAGCGACCCTGACCGAAAAGAGTAATGACGTGCGTGACAGTGCCGTATTAGCTGAACAGTTGTTACAATATGCGAACCGGTATCGTAATTCCGATGAACAGATGGCGGCTGCAAGTAATCGTGCACAGCAGTTGTTTGATCACGATTACAAGTATTCCGAATCACTTGAAACAATTGCAAACGCTCTGGAAAAGATTGAACCCGGTGCCTACAAACGCATTGAGAATAGTTATTACGGTGATCAACCCGAAACACCGACCAGTCAACAGTAACAAGGGATATTGAGACTCATCATGCCGTGTCTTGCGGCAAGGTGAGTCTCATTTAGTTATGACAGCTCACACACTTTCGGTGAGGATGTTATTTGAATCGCTTGAAACTCGCATGAGGGCTTGCAAACGTGATATACTGATTCAAGTTTTTAACTCGAGTCGAACCGAATTTTAAACGAGGAAGGGACAACATGATTTACTTTGATAACAGTGCCACAACCAAAGTGGCACCATCTGTTTTAGACACGTATACAAAAGTGAGCCAAACGATTTGGGGCAACCCCTCGTCACTGCATAACTTTGGTGAGCGAGCGTACAACCTACTTGAACAATCGCGTCAACAAATTGCAGATTTGCTCGGTGTTAAGCTGAGTGAGATCCTGTTCACTAGTGGTGGCACGGAGGGCGACAACTGGGTTGTAAAAGGCACAGCAATGGAAAAACGCGCGTTTGGCCGTCACATTATTACATCATCAGTTGAACATCCAGCGGTGCACAATTCTATGGAACAGTTAGCACAACTGGGCTACGACATCACGTATTTGCCAGTGGACAAAGAGGGTCGCGTGAGTGCTGCTGACGTCAAGGCCGCCATTCGTCCGGATACCATTCTGGTGTCTGTGATGGCCGTTAATAACGAGATTGGTAGTATTCAGCCGTTGCAAGAAATCGCGGATGTTTTACGTGATTTTCCAACGATTCACTACCATATTGACGCGGTTCAAGGAATCGGCAAGGGTATTCCTGAGTTGATTTTCAACGACCGGGTGGATTTTATTACCTTCTCAGGCCATAAATTTCATGCACCACGCGGAATCGGTTTTATTTATGCTCGGTCCGGCAAACGTCTGGCACCTTTAATGGCTGGCGGTGGTCAGGAACGCAATCTGCGTAGTGGTACGGAAAACCTACCGGCAATTGCAGGCATGGCACGGGCACTGCGTTTATTACTGACAAATGAACAGACCAATGTGGCTAATGAACGTGCTGTGCGTGGACGAATCTTAAACCACATTAAGGGTTTCCCCAAAGTGACGCTCTTTTCACAAGACAACGCTCATTTCGCACCACACATTTTGTGCTTTGCCATTGAGGGTGTTCGTGGCGAAACCATTGTGCATGCCTTCGAAGATCATGATATTTATATTTCGACAACCAGCGCATGTTCTTCTAAGAAACACTTGGCGTCTAGTACGTTGAAGGCCATGCATGTGCCTGATCAAACGTCAACGAGCGCTGTGCGGGTTAGTTTGGATGAAAACAATACCTTGGCGGAAGCCGACACGTTCAATCAAGTATTCGATGAACTCTATGAACAATTCAAGAAAATCAACAGTTAATATCACGACAAAAGGGAGGCTAGTTAATGAACTACGATGAAATCATGGTTCGCTATGGTGAACTGTCAACAAAAGGCAAAAATCGAAAATCGTTTATCGACCGACTGGGCAATAACGTTCGTGGCGTTTTGCATGATTTACCTGAAATCAAAGTGCACCCAGACCATGACCGCATGCACCTTACGCTGAATGGCGCGGATTCACAATTAGCGATGCAGCGGCTAAGCAACGTTTTTGGGATTGAAAATTATTCGCCATCCGTAAAGGTTGACCTCGATCAGGATTTAGTCGATCAAAAAGCGATTGAGTTAGTCAAAGAACAGTACAAGCCGGGAATGACTTTTAAAATTGACACTCGGCGGTCAAACCATCGTTTTGAATTGGACACTTATGAAATGAATGATCATCTTGGTGGTGTCATTTTAAATGCGTTTGACGACATTCACGTTCAAATGAAGCAGCCAGATCTTACATTGCGTATTGAGGTGCGTAATAACGGGATTTTCTTATCGAGCGAAACGTTCGCTGGTGCGATGGGAATGCCTGTTGGCACAGCTGGCAAAGGGATGATGATGCTCTCAGGGGGAATCGATTCGCCCGTGGCCGCGTACTTAGCCATGAAACGTGGTGTTCAAGTCGAGATGGTGCACTTCTTTAGTCCGCCATACACGAGTCAACAAGCACTGGATAAGGCGATGGAATTAACTTCGAAATTGACCGCTTACACAGGTAAGATTCGGTTTATTCAGGTGCCATTTACAAAAATCCAAGAAGAAATCAAGGAAAAAGTGCCCGAAGGTTATCTCATGACGGTTCAACGGCGCATGATGTTGCGGTTAACCACTGCGTTAGCCGAAAAGCGCCATGGGCTCGGCATCTTTAATGGCGAATCACTGGGCCAAGTGGCTTCACAGACGATGGAAAGTATGTTGGCAATCAATGATGTGACCACAATGCCGATTTTACGGCCGGTCGTTTCAATGGATAAGAATGAAATTATTGACGTGGCCAAGAAGATCGATACATTTGATTTATCCGTACTGCCTTTTGAGGACTGTTGTACAATTTTTGCACCACCGGCCCCAAAGACCAAGCCCAATCTGGACAGAACCCGTGAGTTCGAACAGCGAATCGATGTTGATGGGTTAATTGAGGAAGCTTTGGCTGGGGTCAAAATGACAGAAATTCATCCTGGGGACACATTCTTGAATCAACAGGAAGAAGTCTTTGCTGAATTGCTGTAAACGATTATTTTTTGAAAAGTAGGGATCATGCATGATTACGATCAGAGACATTGCAAATCAAGCGGGTGTGTCGGTATCGACGGCTTCACGTGCGTTGAATGACAATCCACGGATTTCCGCAGCAACACGGCGACGCATTCAGTCGTTGGCCGCGCGGTTAGGGTACGTACCCAATTACAACGCGAAGAGTTTAACCCGTGGTGAGGCAAACGTGGTCGGGGTCGTGTTTCCGCCCAGCCAAAGTAGTACACAGGCTAACCCGTTCTTCATTGACGCAATGCGCGGTATTAACCACGTCTTGACGCAGCGACAGTATGTGCTGTCAGTTGCCATTGGTGAGACCTCTGACGATGTGTTAGCCAACGTATCTGCCATGGTCGATCAAGCAAAGGTTAAACGTTTTGTTCTGTTGTATGCACATGAAGATGATCCCGTTGCAGATTATTTGCGATTGGCAGGGCTCCGTTTTGTCATTGTTGGACAACCCAGTGCGACTCACGATGACGATTACGTGGATAATGATAACGTGGCCGCTGGAGAAGCTGGTGCCGCTTACTTAATCGATCGCTTGCATGCTAACCGACCAGTGTTTGTGAGTTCTGCCGTTGACTGGCCTTACGAGCAAAATCGCCGTCAGGGCTTCAAACAGATTGCCAGTAAGCGTGGCGTGACAACGGTACAGGTCCAACTACCGCGTGAGGATGCACCAGTGTCTGCGATAACGACGTGGATTCAGGATCACCCCAATGTAGATGGCATATTAGCGACCGACGACCTAATTGGATTGTCATTTTATCAACGTTGGCAGCATGTTTATCCGGATGTTCAGATACCATTAGTCAGCTACAATAGATCATTGCCACTGACATTGCCAAACGTTAATTTTCATTCTATTGACTTGTATCCGGAACGATTAGGTGCTGCTGCGGCGGAGTTGGTCTTCAGAAAGCATTCAACTGAGTTAGGCCATGAAAACCGAATTATCCTGCCGTTTGAACGACTGGATTAGTTGTAAAAATGGCTTAAATTTTTTTAAATCTTAACCTACTGTATTAGCGTAAATTTGCTGTTACAGCTAAAAGCGTGATTCCTGAACACGAGGGATCACGTTTTTTTATTTGGATTTTTTTTGCTGCATTTACCGAGACGATGGTGGTTGATCACGGTGTTTAACATACAAAAGCTAAAATGGGTCAAAAAAAGTTTGTGCAAACGGTTGCATTTTACTGAAAGCGGTTGCATAATGAATATCGATTAATCAATCGTTGTTTGTTAACAACGGATTTGCAATTATTGTTTTGGGTTAGAAACGGAGGAAGCAACATGGATGATAACAAGTCATCACAGAACGTCGACAAAGTGCAAAAGCATAAATTGCCGACATTACCTGCGAGTGTTATTTGGATGATTAGTTTTGGGTTCTTAGGTGTCCAAATGGCCTTCTCGCTGCAAAGCTCGAACATGGGCCGGATTTTCCAAACGATTGGGGCCGATCCAACTAAATTGGGGGCGTTCTTCATTTTGCCACCATTGGCAGGATTAGTCGTTCAGCCGCTTGTAGGTTATTACTCAGATCGCACCTGGATGCCAAAATTAGGTCGGCGGATTCCATACCTGTTGATTGGTGCGGTCGTCGCCGTTGTCGTTATGATACTGTTGCCAAACGCCGGTAGTTTTGGTTTTGGTTACGCATCACTAACTGCTTTGTGGTTTGGCGCCATCACCATTTTGTTCATGGATTTATCCAGTAATGTGGCCATGCAACCATTCAAGATGATGGTTGGGGATATGGTGAATGATGATCAAAAAGGCTTTGCCTACGGGGTTCAAAGCTTCTTATCAAACACCGGTGCCGTTTTAGCTTCAGTTTTCCCATTTTTACTTACTGCACTCGGTGTGGCCAACACAGCTAAAAAGGGTGTTGTCCCACAGTCAGTTGTTATTTCGTTTTATGTCGGCGCTGTTATATTAATTATTTGTAGCTTGTTCACGGTTTTCCGTGTTAAAGAATATGATCCAGCAACATATGCGCTTTATCATAATATTGATGAGAATGCTAACAAGAAGAGCGAAAACATGTTCAAACTGTTGGCTCACGCACCCAAGGTATTCTGGACGGTCACAGTTGTTCAATTCTTCTGCTGGATGGGATTCCAGTACTTATGGACATACGGAACCGGTGCGATCTCCAAGAATGTTTGGCAGGCGGTTAATCCAGCAAGTGCCGGCTATCAGGCTGCCGGTAACTGGTTTGGTCTGATGTCAGCGGTGCAATCATTAGCTGCCGTTGTTTGGTCACTTGTTATCGCTCGGGTACCAAACAACTTGCACAAGCAAGCGTACTCCTTAGGGCTTACACTTGGCGCAGTCGGTTTTGGTTCTGTTTTCTTCATTCACAACCGTTATCTTTTGATTATTTCATTTATTTTAATTGGTATTGCTTGGGCTTCAATGATGGCTTTCCCATTCACAATCTTAACGAACGCTTTGTCTGGGGCCAACATGGGGACTTACTTAGGTCTGTTCAACGGATCCATTTGTCTGCCACAAATTGTTGCCAGTTTATTGAGTTTTGGACTGTTCCCATTATTGGGTTCCTCGATGCCTGTTATGATTTTATTGTCAGGTATTCTACTACTGATCGGTGCGTTCTCCGTCGGCATTGTGCATGAAACGTATGCAGAATAAAAGAGTGATGCCGAAGCCCTGGGAGAAGTCGAGCAATAACGTGAAGGTGACAGCGTGCAAGCGGTCTTTGCTTGTGGGATGACAGCTTCGGGTTATGCACAGGCTTCTGGGCGACAGGTGCACGTTTAAGCAGAGTGTTGCCCAACTTCGGTTTGAAGCCGAGCCAACTCATACTTTATTTTAAGAAGGGACGAAACTAAAAATGAAACAAACGTTTGATATTGAACCTTGGAACGTGGTCACACGCAAGTTCGATTCAGAAGATAAACGACTTCAAGAATCCATGACCAGTTTAGGTAACGGCAACATGGGACTGCGCGGGTTCTTTGAAGAAGATTATAGCGGTGACACATTGCCAGGTATCTACTTGGGTGGTGTTTGGTTCCCAGACAAGACGCGTGTCGGCTGGTGGAAAAATGGCTATCCAGCATACTTTGGCAAAGTTATCAACGCGGTTAATTTTATTAAAATTAACGCACTGATTAATGGTGAAAAGTTAGATTTGGCTAAGGACACGGTTAGCGACTTTGAGCTTAACCTTGATATGCAACATGCGCAGTTAACGAGAAGTTTTACGGTTACAAAGGGTGATGCAAAACTTGCCTTTACGTTTGAACGATTCGTCAGTGCCGCTCAAAAAGAATTGGCTGTCGTCCGTGTCAGTGCGAAAAATGTTGGCACACAATCCGTTAAGCTACAGTTAAATTCAGCATTAGACGCCAACGTGCAAAACGAAGATGCCAATTACGACGAACGTTTCTGGGATATTCTTAACATTGATGGCACCAACGATAGCGGCGAAATTGTGACTAAAACGAAGCCAAACAACTTTGGCACACCGCAGTTTACGGTTGGCATGCAAATGACGAATAAGAGCTCGTTGCCAGCAATCAGCGATGACGGCAAGATGGACACCGAAGTGACTAACCAATTTGGTGGCGAACTGGCAGTTGGTGATACTGCGACGTTGGAAAAACGGGTAGTAGTTGTCACATCGCGCGATTATGATGACCAGATCACTTTGACCGCCGGGATGCACGACTTATCATCGAAGATTGCTAAACAGTCTTATGACGCATTGTATCAGGCACATACTGCTATTTGGGCTGACCGTTGGACCAAGAGTGATGTCTCAATTGAAGGCGATGTTGCTGCTCAACAAGGGATTCGCTTTAACTTATTCCAGCTGTTCTCAACCTATTACGGTGAGGATTCACGTTTGAATATCGGACCAAAAGGGTTCACTGGTGAAAAGTATGGTGGTGCCACATACTGGGACACAGAAGCCTTTGCAGTGCCCGTTTACTTGGGTGTCACTGACCAACAAGTTACGCGTAATTTGTTAATGTATCGTTATCAACAATTAGACGGTGCCCACCACAATGCGAAGATGCAAGGTCTCAAGGGTGCCTTGTTCCCAATGGTTACCTTTGACGGAATTGAATCACACAATGAATGGGAAATTACGTTTGAAGAAATTCACCGTAATGGCGACATTGCGTTTGCCATTTACAACTACACACGTTATACCGGCGACAAGAGCTATGTTCTGCACGAAGGGAGCAAGGTGCTGACCGAAATTTCCCGTTTCTGGGCGGACCGTGTCCACTTCTCCAAACGCAATCAGCAGTATATGATCCATGGTGTCACCGGACCTGACGAGTATGAAAACAACGTTGATAACAACTGGTACACCAATTATTTGGCACAGTGGACGTTAAAGTACACACTGGAAGTTTTGAAGGAAGTTGATGGCAAACAGGCTGCTGAATTGGCTGTCAGCGATGAAGAAAAGAAACAGTGGCAGGATATTGTCGATAAGATGTACTTACCACATGACGATAAACTTGGTATCTTTGTGCAACATGATGGTTTCCTCGATAAGGATATCGAACCTGTCAGTGCCATTCCAGCGGATCAGCTACCAATCAACCAGCACTGGTCATGGGACAAAATTCTGCGTTCCCCATACATTAAGCAAGGGGACGTCTTACAAGGTGTTTGGGACTTTATCGATGACTTTACACCTGAACAAAAGAAGGCCAACTTTGATTTCTACGAACCGTTAACGGTTCATGAATCCAGTTTGTCAGCTGCAATTCATTCTATCTTAGCCGCTGATTTGCATTATGAAGATAAAGCTGTTGAAATGTATGAACGTACGTCACGACTTGATCTTGATAACTACAACAATGATACGGTAGACGGTTTGCACATTACGTCGATGACAGGTAGTTGGCTAGCCATTGTCCAAGGCTTCGCCGGCATGCGTGTACGCAACGATGAATTGCACTTTGCACCATTCCTGCCGAAGAAGTGGACGAGTTACCAATTCCGTCAATTGTTCCGGGGCCGTTTGATTGAGGTTCATGTGGACGCAAACGGCACCAGCGTTAAGTTGATTTCAGGCGACCCATTGACCGTTTCTGTCAATGACAAAGAAGTTAACCTATAGATGAATTGATGTTGTTTTACTAAATGAAGCTGCTAGTTTATAAGTGTGTAAGATCACCTTTGAACTAGCAGCTTTCTTTGTAACAATTCGGAATTTGAAGGCCGTTCACACAATTATGTTTGCCCAGATTGAATCATCGTAGAAGGACCGAGTGAATCTTGGAAGCCACAGTCTGGTACTTAACTTGAGGAGTTCTTGCTCGTTTTGCCCATGAATATTTCAGCAATTTGTAAATCATGGTTGATTTAGAATAATGACAATGCACAATATCAACATTTGATAAATATTAGCCAATCAAGAGTTGTCAGTCCTTTACTTAGCCGACAAATGGTTTAGAATAAAGCTCAACGAACATCACGTGATTGCGTTTGTGAACGTCATGAGAGTGGTGTTTTGTGAGTGAGATTAAATAGACAGGAGTGGTTCTTGTGGAAATCGTTGCAGATGGCAATAAAGTACAACTGGTCGGTGAACCGCTGGCCGTTGGTGATGCGTTACCGCATTTTAAATTATTTGATGAAGATGGCAACAAGGTCAAAATGGCTGAATTGCTTGGTAAGCCGTTGGTTATCAGTGTCGTGCCGGATCTAAACACCCCAGTGTGTTCCGTTCAAACGAAGAAATTTAACCAACAGGCCGATTATCATCAAAATGTTCGTTTTGTGACGGTTTCAAAAAACACTCCGTTGGAGCAAAAAAATTGGTGTGCCGCTGAAGGTGTCACGAATTTATCAGTGTTATCTGATGAGGAAGAATCCTTTGGTTATGCAACAAACTTGCTGATTCCTGACCTTGATGTCTTGGCACGGGCGGTGTACGTGGTTGATGCACAAGGACAGATCGTGTACCGGCAGGTTGTTCCAGATATTGGACAAGAGCCGGACTACTTGGCCGCATTAGATACGCTTGGTCAGTTTGATAAATAGAGTCGCCTGCACTGGACCGTTGGTAAAACGTTCTTGACGGTTATTGGCGGACAGTTTATGATGAGAAACATTAAGATATATAAAACGAATAATGCAATGAACAAGGGAGTAGCACATAGCTGTTTTTTAGCGAGCTGGTGGTGATGAAAGACCAGCAAACGGTGTGTTGTGAAAGTAGCTTGTTGGCAGGTTTATTGAATTCACTGATTGTGTGTCTTCAGCGGTGATAGTAAATAAATTCGGGTCACGACCGTTAAAGCGTGCTTGAGTGGGGTAGCAATATCCAATTTAGGTGGTACCGCGAGTAATCGTCCTAATTTCCATATGGAAGTTAGGACGATTTTTTTACGGTTGACTTTACAACAATAAGCTCAAGATTCGTTTGAAAACTTGCATTACAGTCAACACAATTTGAAGGGAATGATTACATGGCAACAAAAGATTTACCAACCAAGTATGATCCGCACGCAGTTGAAAGTGGCCGCTATCAAAAGTGGTTAGATGCCGGTTTATTCAAACCATCTGGTGACAAAAAGGCTAAGCCTTATTCTATCGTCTTACCACCGCCAAATGTCACTGGTAAGCTGCATTTAGGTCATGCCTGGGACACGGCCTTACAAGATATGCTCATTCGTTACAAACGGATGGAAGGCTTTGATACCTTGTGGGTACCTGGCATGGACCATGCCGGTATCGCCACACAGGCTAAGGTCGAAGCACGTTTACGTGAACAGGGGATTTCCCGTTACGATTTGGGCCGTGAAAAGTTTGTTGAACAAGTTTGGGACTGGAAGGACGAATATGCCGCCACCATTCACAAACAATGGGCCAAACTGGGCCTGTCAATGGATTATAGCCGTGAACGTTTTACCCTTGATGAAGGCTTGTCTAAAGCTGTTCGCAAGGTTTTCGTTGATCTCTACAACAAGGGATTGATCTACCGTGGCGAATACATCATTAACTGGGACCCGCAAGCGCGGACGGCGTTATCTGATATTGAAGTTATTCATAAAGACGACAAGGGCGCTTTTTACCACGTTAAATATCCATTTACGGATGGGACAACATTTGACGGTAAGGATTACATTGAAATTGCGACGACTCGTCCTGAAACAATGTTTGGTGACGTTGCAGTGGCGGTTCACCCAAGTGACGAGCGGTATAAGGAACTGGTCGGCAAGCATATTAACGTGCCGTTGGTTAACCGTGAGATTCCAATCATTGCTGACGAATACGTTGACCCCGAGTTTGGAACTGGGATGGTTAAGATTACACCGGCTCATGATCCAAACGACTTCTTGGTTGGAAACCGTCACAACTTAAAACGCATCAACACAATGAATGAAGATGCTTCTCTAAACGAAAACGCCGGTAAATATAACGGCATGGATCGTTTTGATGCACGGAAGGCCATCGTGCAAGATTTGCAAGATGGCGGCTGGATGTTAAAGATTGATCCAATCGTGCACTCGGTTGGACATTCTGAACGGACTGGCGTTCAGGTTGAAGCACGGTTATCCACACAGTGGTTCGTTAAGATGAAACCACTGGCGGAGCAGGCGTTAAAACATCAGGAAACAGATGACAAAGTGACCTTCTGGCCATCACGTTTTGAAGATACCTATGAACAGTGGATGGATAACGTTCACGACTGGGTTATCTCACGTCAATTATGGTGGGGCCATCGTATTCCTGCTTGGTACAACAAACAAACTGGCGAAACATATGTTGGCATGGATGCACCAGAGAACGAGGCAGATTGGACACAAGATCCTGATGTTCTGGATACCTGGTTTAGTTCTGCACTTTGGCCAATGACAACCATGGGCTGGCCTGATACGGATAGTGATGACTACAAACGGTATTTCCCAACAGATGACTTGGTTACCGGTTATGATATCATCTTCTTCTGGGTATCACGAATGATGTTCGAATCCGTTGAATTCACTGGCAAACGACCATTTAAAAATGTCTTGATGCACGGACTGATGCGTGATAATCAAGGCCGTAAAATGAGTAAGTCACTGGGTAATGGGATCGATCCAATGGACGTCATTGATAAGTACGGTGTTGATGCGATGCGCTGGTTCTTAGCCACTGGCTCTACGCCAGGCCAAGATGTTCGTTATGACACAACGAAGTTAGATGCAGGCTGGAACTTCATTAATAAGATTTGGAATGCTAGCCGTTATGTCATCATGAACTTAGGTGACATGGACAAACCTGTACTGCCGCCAAAAAAAGACTGGAATTTGGCGGATCGTTGGATTCTCAGCCGTTTGAACAAGACCGTTGCAGACACACATCGGTTATTTGACAAATTTGAATTCGGTGAGGTTGGCCGTGCCCTGTATAATTTCATCTGGAATGATCTGTGTGACTGGTACATCGAGATGACCAAGGAAGTACTTAACGGCGATGATGAAGCTGCCAAGAAAAACACGCAAAACGTGTTAGGGTATGTCTTGGATCAAACATTGCGGTTGATGCACCCCATCATGCCATTCGTAACGGAAGAACTCTGGTTGGATATGCCGCATGAGGGTAAGTCGATTATGGTTGCAGACTACCCAGTTGTGCACGATGACTTTGAAGATGACCAAGCTGAAACGGATATGGGTCGTCTGATTGAATTAATTACAGCAGTTCGTAATATTCGTGGTGAAGCCAATGCGCCAATGAGCAGTGCAGTTGATTTACTGATTAAGACCGACAGTACAGATTTAAAGACATTGTTTGAAAGCAACCGTGAATTTGTGGACCGTTTCTGCCATCCAAGTGAGCTCCAAATTGGTGCTGACGTAACGGCACCAAAATTAGCAATGTCAGCGATTATTTCCGATGCTGAAGTTTACATTCCACTAGCTGAACTGATTAATCTGGATGATGAAATTGCACGTTTGGATAAAGAAGTTGCGAGCTTGCAAAATGAAGTCTCCCGTTCGGAAAAGAAATTGGGCAACGAACGGTTTGTGGCAAACGCACCCGAAGCCGTCGTAGCAGAAGAACGTAGCAAACAAGCTGACTGGCAGCAAAAGCTAGCCGCAGCTACCAGTCGCTTGGCTGAAGTCAAGGCTAGTCGCAACTAACCTGGATTTTTCAGACATTATTTACAAGTGAATCTTTGTAAAACTGTTTTAAACCAATAAAGCACCGTTTTGTGACGCGTAAAGGCGCCAGAAGACGGTGCTTTTGTTTATTTGTGATGCGGACGTTTAACGGTTCCGTGCGAGGGCGACCGGTTGATTGGTGTATGATAGCAGTTAGACAAAATTGGGAATGAGTGGGGGATCTATCTACATGATTGAGACATATGAGGAAGCTGTGGCCTATATTCACGGCCGGTCGAAATTTAAGAAAGCGCCGACATTAGATCGAATGAAATTATTTTTGGATCGACTCAGTCACCCCGAAAAAAATGTTCAAATGATTCATATCGTTGGTACAAACGGCAAAGGGTCAACGCTGACATTTTTACGTAATCTATTACAAAATGACGGCTTGACAGTTGGTAGTTTTACATCACCATATCTGGTACGTTTTAACGAGCGCATTAGTGTTGACGGAGAGCCAATCAGTGATGCAGATGTACTGCAATTGGTACAGCAGATTGAGCCGGTAGAAGCACAGTTGGACCAGGAGTTACCGGAAGGCGGTCCAACGGAATTTGAAACACTGACGGCCATGATGTTGCTGTATTTTGCAGCAGGTCATGCAGATATTGTGTTGGTAGAAGCTGGTTTAGGTGGTCGTTTCGACTCGACAAACGTGATTACGCCGCTGCTATCAATTATTACGACGATTGGCTTAGATCATATGAAAATGCTGGGGGATACTGTTAGTAAGATTGCCTGGCAGAAAGTTGGTATTGCCAAGCCTGACGTACCAATGATTACTGGAAACATTACTGACGAGGGGGCACTGTCAGTCATTAGCGACGTGACGGCCCAGACGAGGACACCGTGGTTTGCAATGAATCGCGATTATCAGGTTCATTATCAAAAGGCACAGGGGTGGCAAGAACGTTTTGGTTTTGACGGCCTGGGTCATCATTTTAAAGATCTGACGATCAGTATGTTGGGGCGTTATCAGAGCGATAATGCCGCCACCGCTTTGGCCGCTTATTTAAAGCTACACCAGATGCGACATACCCATGTTTCAGCAAAAGATATTCGTACCGGGTTAAACACAGCATTTTGGGCCGGGCGTTTTGAAAAATTGAATGATGAACCGCTCGTGGTCATCGATGGTGCGCATAATGAGCCTGCTGTCGACGAATTAGCCAAACTCATCAAAACGCACTTTGGCAAACAAGAAGTCACCATTATTTTTGCGGTTTTGGCTGACAAAGCGTATACAAAAATGTTGCCAACTTTAGCAGCATTGCCAAATGTGCATTTGGTGTTGACTCATTTTACTGGTCCCAATGCCAAACGAAATTCAGCTGACCTGGATACCTTGGAAGCAAGCTTGAAAAAGCCAGTCCCCAAGTTTGATAATTGGCAGGTGGCCATTGCACAAACTTCCCAAGAACTGGGGGCAGACGATGTGTTGATCATTACTGGATCACTGTACTTTATTTCTGATGTCCGCCATTTATTTACGGATAATGACGAAGTCGCGAACAATTAGGGCCGTTCTTGCGTATGTTAAGTCAATGTCATAAATTGGAGGTTGGCAAACATGGTACAAACAATTACGGCACCAAACGGTAAAGAGTCATTAAAGGTAGGGATGCAAGCGGGGTCCAGTCGCACGGTTGGCATTGCACTCAGTGAAGAAATGAGTGAATTACGTCAGGAAACGTTGGTCCTTCTCGCATTGAACGTTAAGAATCAAGTTATTGCGCGGTGCGAGGTCTTTCGGGGAACAGTGGATGCTTGCGTTGCGCATCCACGGGATGTGTTTTATCAAGCAATTGTTGCCAATGCTGCCCGAGTGATCGTGGTTCACAACCATCCCAGTGGACTAGCCAAACCATCACCTAGTGATCAAGAATTTGGTCAGCGGCTGTGGTTGGCCGGTCAATTGTTAGGGATTGAGTTGCTAGACTGTTTCATTATTGGACGCCACAGTTACTTTAGTTTTGGCGAACATGACCTGTTTAATGCGCTATCATTGCCGGAAACGCTGGCAAAAGAGGATAGTAGCAATTCTTGATCCGGTTGTTTAAGGAAGAATAAAAATCTTGATAACAGTGGAAACGACCTGTTTTCACTGTTTTTTCTATGGTATACTTTTTCCGATATGATTTGGCCTAAGGGTCTTTTGAAGGGAAGAAATACTGTGTTTGGATTAGGACAAAAAAACATTGGCATCGACTTGGGAACTGCCAACACACTCGTATATATTGACGGCAAAGGGATCGTTGTACGCGAACCTTCTGTTGTTGCGCGTAATACGAATACGGGTGAAGTGGTTGCAGTTGGTCAAGAAGCACGTAAGATGCTCGGTCGCACCCCCGGTAGCATTTCTGCTATCCGACCAATGAAAAACGGGGTCATCGCAGATTACGACACGACAGTCGCCATGATGAAGTATTACATTCAAAAGGCTCTGGGTCGTACATCTGAAAAACCATACATCATGGTCTGTGTGCCAAGTGGCATCACAGAGGTTGAAAAGCGTGCCGTTATCGATGCCACACGTGTGGCAGGGGCTCGTGACGCCTATGTCATTGAAGAACCCTTTGCTGCCGCAATCGGTGCTGGTTTGCCAGTTATGGATCCAACCGGTAGCATGGTTGTTGATATTGGTGGCGGGACCACTGATGTCGCAACGATTTCTCTGGGTGGTATCGTGTCCAGCCGCTCTATTCGGATGGCTGGCGACAAATTGGATGAATCCATCGTGGCGTTTGTCCGTCAAAAATACAATTTGTTAATCGGTGAAACAACGGCTGAAAACCTGAAGATCCAGATTGGCTCAGCTTCTGTTGAAGCATCAGAGAGTATGGACGGGGCGTCAATTCGTGGTCGGGACCTCATTTCAGGTTTGCCAAAAACCATTGATGTTACCGCTGAGGATGTTGCTAAGGCCATTCATGACACAATCGTCGAAGTGATTGCTGCAATTAAGGAAACGCTTGAAGAAACGTCTCCAGAAATTGCCGCTGATGTGATCGACCATGGGATCGTCTTAACTGGTGGTGGCGCCTTGTTGAAAAACCTGCAAGACGTGATCTCTGAGGCAACCAAGGTACCAGTGTTTATTGCTAATGAACCATTAGACTGTGTAGCCATTGGAACCGGTGAATCTTTGAAGAGTATTGATGTTATGAAGCGACGTAACAATCGTTAAAAATTCGAAAATGTGTGGTACAAAGGCATTGGAATGGGCTCACCAAAAACGACAGTGGTTTTTGTGAACCTCCGCCAACGGACGTTGACTACGGTTGAATAACCGTGACGCCACTGCGTTTGTACCACGTTTTTTGATTGTACTGTTTCCAGACTTGGAGGTAACGGATGCATAGATTCTTTTCAAACCGACGACTAGTAATCATCGCATTGGGGATCATTACCTGCTTAGGGCTATTAACGCTATCGGCAACGATTCGCAATCGCAGAAACACACCGCCCATTATTCAACAATTTGGGAATGATGTTGCGGGGTTTGCTGATCGAGTGGTCAGCGTTCCAGTTGGCGGCGTTGGTGCTGGTGTCAATTCGATTTCTCAATTGCTGAGCACATATGATGAAAATCAAAAATTAAAACAGCAAGTGGATCAAATGGCTCAGGACAAAGTTCGTTTGCAAACAACTGAAAATGAAAACAAGGAACTGCGTAAAGAAGCTAAGTTGAATAGCAGCCTGCTTGATTACCAAACGATTTCAGCCAGCGTCATTGCACGGACACCTTCTGCCTGGCAAAATCAGTTGGTTATTGGTAAGGGTAAGACGAGCGGGATTAAAAAGAATATGCCCGTCTTGGCTGGCAAGGGTTTGATTGGTCGTGTGGTTGAAGTCAATCAGACGAACAGTAAAGTCGAGTTGATGTCAGATGACACGGACACTGCCAACCGTTTTGCCATTCAAGTGACCAACAATCAGGGCCAAACAGTGAACGGAATCGTGACTGGCTATGATAAGGACAAAAACTTGTTGGAAATGGGTCAAATCACTACGAAAGTGGCACTCAAAAAAGGTGACAAGGTTGCCACTAGTGGACTAGGTGGCATTACGCCTAAGGGACTGTTTGTGGGGACCGTTGCGTCAACCAGCTCAGATGATTACGGTCTTGCCAACAAGGTTTATATCAAGCCAGCCGGCAATCTGGGGACGGTCAACATCGTCACCGTTGCCGCGAAGGAACAATAGGGGGTGATGGCATGCGTCAGTCGAGTTTACGCTGGACCTTCATTATCGGCCTGTTGTTGAGCGTGTTTTTAGACGGTACGATCAGTCAGCAATTTGCAGGGCATTTATTCCGTAACTCGGCGGTTGCCATTCCGGAGATCACGACATTATGGTTATTGTGTGCCGCGTTTTTTGAAGATCAGTATCATATGCCAACATATTGGTTTGCAGTCCTGGCTGGGGTCATTTTTGACCTGTTCTACAGTGGTTATTGGGGCGTTTATTTGTTCGTTTTTCCAGTCATCGTCTGGGTGGCCAGAACATTGCGTCAGTATTTACCCGTGAACTTATTTGCGACCTTGCTCGTTGGGTTTCTGGGCTTTACTGTGCAACCCTTGTTAAGTTGGCTAGCTTTGCAGACTATCGGCGGCACGGGTGTGTCCTTTGCCGAATTTATGGTGGTCGACTTAGCGCCAACGTTGGCACTCAATGAATTGTTATTGTTGATTTTTTATGTGCCGTTACGACAACTTTACCTTCGCAGGAATAACACCCGTTAATTTATTGGTCGGTCATGGCAATAAATGTGGGTTGACAGGTAGGGTAAAGAACACTATAGTATTGCTAACTTTTAAATACGAAATCAATAACTGTGAACAGAAGAGTAAACAAAAAACTTGTTCAGAAAGCAATCGCTGCTGGGATGGTTGCCAAGTTCTGTGTTGAAACACATCTGTGAGTTGTTTGGCTGAAATAGAAGTACGCTAAATCGGTCGGTCCGTTACCCCAAGGAGTTTGTTAACAAACTCACTGAGTCAATTACTGTGAAGTGATTGAATGCTTGAGGTGGTACCGCGCAATTACGCCCTCTTTAGTCATATGACTAAGGAGAGCGTTTTTTTGTTAACAAACTCCGTGAGTTTACTGTCGTGAGGCAGTAAAAAATTGAGGTGGCACCGCGTTGACCAACGTCCTCTAACTAGCATTAACATAATGTTAGTTAGGGGATTTTTTTAGGCTCTACACTTTTGAG
>DMZB01000262.1 GCA_003482405.1 Lactobacillus sp.
ACATATTGACAATGTGTATATTAACAATTATAGTATTGAATGTTCGTTTGATACTATAATTGTTAATATGAAAGTGACATTCATTATGAAAAACAAAAACATGTTATTAATCCTAACCATGTGTATCGGCACGTTCCTATGTATGCTGGACACAACTGTTATGAACATTGCCTTACCTGCTATCCAAAGTGGCATGAACGTGCCACTGAGTCAGCTGTCATGGGCGCTAAACATCTACACGATTACGTTTGCCGTTCTGACCATTCCACTGGCTCGCTTGGCTGATATCTTCGGCCGAAACAAAATGTATTTAATTGGCTTACTGACATTTGCGATTGGCTCACTTGTCTCTGGTGATGCAAACATTCCCGCCACACTGATCGTCGGCCGTGGCATTCAAAGTATCGGTGCAGCCATCATCTTCCCAACCAGCATGACCATCGCGATTGCCTCCACATCCCAAGAGAAACGCACGACCGCTTTATTAACGATTGGCTTAACTCAAGGACTGGCTTCAACACTAGGTCCAACAATCGGTGGTGTTGTTACAGAATTTCTTGGCTGGCGCTGGGTTTTCTTCATCAACTTACCTTTGTTACTCTTAGCTTTTGTTGCTGTTTGCCTACAACTGCCAATTCGTCACGAACACCGTGTTAACGCTAAAATTGACTTCGCTGGAATGCTTTTTCTCATGATTACATTATTCTCACTCACGTTGGCACTTACACAAGGTACTGACTGGGGTTGGACAAGCATGCGCATTCTCGGCCTTGCTGCACTGACCATCGTTACCTTCATTATCTTTATCCTAGTTGAATCACACGTTAAGCAACCCATGGTTCGTTTGGACCTGTTTGCTGACCGTCAATTCTCTGGTGCTTCACTAACCGTCGTCCTGGCTGGTTTACTCCTTGTTGCCGTCATGGTTATCATGCCAACCTTCTTCACACAGGTTCAGGGTAAAAGTGAACTAATTGCAGCATTACTCATCACACCATCATCATTGATGATTTTCATCATCTCACCGATGGCCGCTGCCCTGATTGAACATTATGGACCACGTTTGGTTATCTTCTGTGGTTTTGCTTCAATGGCCGCCGGTTACGGGGTACTTGGTTTCATGAACCCAGCCCACTACTGGCAGACGCTGATCGGCCTGCTACTACTTGGAATTGGCTACGGTGTTGTCATCGGACCCATCACAGTACTGGCCGCTTCAGACTTTGAAGGTGAAAAACTGACTGCTTCTCAATCTGTCATGGGTGTTCTACGTCAAATTGGTAACGTATTGGCCGTTGCTATCTTTGTTTCCTTACTAACCAGCAACATCAGCACGGCTAAAACGACTGCTTGGCACGATGCTCAGGACCGAATCGAACAAACTACGCTCTCCAGCACAGCTAAGAAGCAGATGCTCACGATTACTCACCAACACTTTACCGGCACCGGTGCAAAGACTTCGTCCAAACGCAGCAACGGGATCAGCAAGAAGCAAGAAGCTGCGATTATTTCCCAGGAAACAGCGAAGGCTGAGAAGACTGCCCACGTTGACCAAATGCCAGCCATTCAACAAACTATGGTTCGTCAACAAATCAAGGCTAAGGTAACTCAGAAAGTCGCTGCCGTTGTTGCCAAAGATAACCGAGAAATCAAAAACACGAGTTCTGCAATTGGCACGCACACTAAGTCATTGATTTCACAGGCCTTTCTGACTTTGTACCGCCACGCCTTTCCGTTTGCCATCGCATTCGTTCTCGTCGCCTTCCTCTTCTACCGACGCGACGATTATCGCGCATTAATCCATCACGATGTAAAAGCAGCATGATGTTTAATCTCGTCTATGATAGGCTATAAGCATAGTTATGAATTCGGATAATGTTGGGTATAAATCAAGCCATGATGTTGTATCTGAACCACGTTTTTATAAGGAGTTGTTTTTATGAAAAGTCGTCAAGTTGTTCTCGGTATTTTAAAAAGAGGCCCACAGACTGGGTACGATATCACACAGATGTTCCAGACTAGCTTTACCTTCTTTTTCGATAGTTCTGCCGGGATGGTCTACCCTGCTTTGCGACGTTTGGAACAGGACGGTTGCGTAACTAAAACCGTTGTCCCACAAGAAGGCAAACCAAATAAAAACGTCTATGAGATCACGCAAGCCGGACTGGACGAATTCGCGGACTATCTCAAATCACCTGTTGAACCGGAAATTAAAAAATCCGATTTTCTGGCTCGCCTGATGTTTGGTGAATATGTTGAACCTGCTCAAATCGTTAAAATCATCAAAGATGAAGTTGAGTTCCAAAAACAGGAAAGTGAAGTTATAAAGGCACGGCTTGAAGAATTCAGTCCTGGTCATACAGCCGTGTCATCTACGCAAGAACTTGCCTATCAATATGGGTTAACAGCCAATATATCGAAAATCGAGTTTTTCGAAAAATGGTTAAAAGATCATCCCGACGGTGTGTAATTTTCAGGACACGAAAAACAACCCCTGAGTGCGCGTGTAGACGTGACTCAGGGGTTGTTTTCTTGACCAAAATGGAAGGTTGAAAGTTATGCGATTAAGGTCGGGCAATCAACAAACCAACCTGTTTGGGGATCACAATGGCTCCCTCTTGTTGTCGAATGCTTTCAAATTTTGTTTCGAGTTGTTTTAGTAATGTCTCGGTAATGCCATCATTGTCTGTTTGCGTGGATTTGATCCAATCGATTAAATCTTGCGTTTTTGTGATGCGTAGCTCATCAGGATAGTCACAACGCGTGACTTGATTGAAGTGTGCTTTTAACTGAGGCACGCCATTTTGTAAGTTGAAACTTAACTGGTCAGAAAAAAGCTGTGATGTAGGCGCAACCGTTCGAATTTTTTCGTGCAGGTACTGTTCCATACCGTGAGCACCATTTGCGGACGTGTAAAAGATGCCCGTTGGTTTCAACACTCGGGCAATTTCACGAATAGCCAAATCGGTATCAGGCACCGTATGCAGCGTGTGATTAGCAATAACGACATCAAATGTTGCAGCTTCAAACGGAATCGACTGTGCATCGATTTTCAAACACCGCACTCGCGAATCACGGCCAAACTTTTCCGCCACGACGTCCACCATTCCCTGAGAATAATCAGATAAGGTGACGTCGATGGTGGCTGGTAGCTGGGTCAGATAATCGTCCCAAAGACTGCCATTGCCACAGCCTAGCTCTAAAATCTTGGCGTTCGCTGGAATACTCATTTGGTCACGTAACCAAGGCATCAGACCCTGCCGATTGATACTGTATTGATGGTGCAAACGTTGACGAATCGAAAGATTGACTTCCGTTTGATACTGCTCGTTATTTTCAGATTCTGTGTTTCCCATGTAGGTGGCACCCTCCGAGTCTCGCGAAAAATAGAGCTATTCTTTACTCTGTTCACGTTGAATACTCTAACTATTCTCTTTTAGGCAGCGCACTACAAGCCTAAATTAACGGTGCATGAAAACGAAATCACAATAATGCACCAACACGCTATTCAGTAGCGTCCGGCGTGTTACTAGTCATCACTGCCATCGTGTCCATGTAATCATACCAGCGCACGATTTTACGATTCTTAATGATCACAATCGAGCAAAAATGATTATCGTAGTGTTTCCCGGTGCTTGGCACGGTGCCATGTACTGCATACTCTAACGTGACCGCATGTTTTTCTCGATCTTTGTAGACACGCAAACCATCGGCACTCGTCAAAACGGCTGAATAGCCGGCAAACCAGTCCATATAGGCCTGACGCCCTTCGATTTTGTTGGTGAAGCCGTCAATGTTATACATGAATTCAAAGACGGCATTTTCATCGACCGCTTCCCAAAAATTGTCAGCATCAACTTCCCCCTTTAAACCGTCCATCACAACGTTAAAAAAGGCTTCGGTACCTGGTTTGTATGCAAATTGATCTTCACTCATGATTAAATTCCTCCTAAATTAATATGCGTTGTCAAACAGTCATGTGTGCGGTTTATAGAATGAATTCCCTCACTCACTGAAATCATTGTAATCCCCAAAACATGACAATGGACTGTCATGTTTTACGAAAAAGGTGCAAAATTGAGGTGAACGATGGCGCGTAGCTACGTCATCCCAAACTCGGTTAACGTAACTCATTAATATTTGCTACTTAAAGAAAGCAAAGGTCTGTGTCGTGAAATCAAATCGTTTGTTCCAAATGATCTACCTGCTCATGAATCATAAACAAATTTCTGCACCGGCATTGGCGGAACAACTCGACGTGTCAGTTCGTACTGTATACCGATATGTGGACGATTTATCTTCGGCTGGTGTGCCTATTTACGTTTTACAAGGTCGCAATGGTGGCATTGCATTACTGCCAGAGTATAAGATCAACAACACAATTGTGAATAAAAAGGAACAAACCACAATTTTAGCGGCCCTAAACGGCTTGAAAAACCTTGGTGTCGATAATGGTGATACTGTTGAAAAATTATCGGCACTTTTTCATCAACAACCGGTAGCTTGGATTGCCATCGATCCGTCCACATGGTCTGATCAGCGGAATCCTAAAAATGACCTCGCCAAACTCAGGGACGCAATTCTTCACAGCCAACTAATTACATTTAATTACTTAAATGCCAAAAATGAATATTTGTCCCGTGAAGTATTTCCGTATCAGGTGATCTTCAAGGATAAGGCCTGGTATCTGAGAGGTTACGCCGTCGAACGACATGCCGAGCGGTTATTCAAGTTGTCACGCATCGACCATTTACGCCTCAGCACAAAACAGCCATCAGACACCGGCAAACGCCCTTGGGTCAAAGATGAAACAGCCAAACAATCCACCCAGCAAACGACATCTGTTACAGAAACTGCTGTGCAATTGCACGCTGATCCAGAACTAAAATACAGGTTATTCGAAACTTTCCCAACTGATCAAATCATTCAACAAGACGATGGTAGCTATTTAATTAATACTCAAATGAATGATGATGACTGGTTGATTACCTACCTCCTTTCCTTTGGCTCTCATTTAAAAGTGCTAGCGCCAAGCTCTCTGAAGCAACGGATGAAAACCGAAATCAAAAAATGTTTGACACAATATTAAAATGCGATATTAAAAATCAATATTAAAAATCAATATTAAAACCTGACATAAGGTGTCAGCCTTTATTTTGTATGATGAGATTATCGCTAGCGCACAAATGATGTACCACAAATGCATTTTAGGAGGCTTATTTCCATGGCAGACGCTTTAAAGGATGTTTATTCACCTGAATTTTTAAATCAACTTGGTCATTCAATCGCCCACCACTACGCAACATTTGATGTGTCAAAATTCATTGACGACACCATGACTGATCAGTGGGAATCACTCAAACTGATGGAACGGCGCGATCAAATTACTGCCGCTTTACATGAACAACTACCGGCAAACTTTAATGAGACAGCACAGATCTTGCGCGATATCAGCACGACGATCACAGGTTTTGCAGCATTGTGTTTGCCAAACTATGTAGCTATGTATGGCCTCGATGACTGGCAAGTAGCAATGAAGACACTGGGCGTGCTGACTCAAACCTCATCCGCTGAGTTTGCCATTCGACCATTTTTAGTCAAATACCCACAGCAAACCATCGCTCAAATGACCAGCTGGTCTCAAAGTACAGACGTCGACCAACGCCGATTAGCAAGTGAAGGCATTAGGCCCCGTTTACCATGGGGCATTCGCCTAAAGCAATTCGTCGAAGACCCGACCCCAATTTTTCCGATTCTAGCAAACTTAATCACGGATCAGAGTCAGTATGTACAAAAGAGCGTCGCCAATAACCTAAACGACATCAGTAAGGACCATCCCCAACAAGTCATTGACTTTTGCCAGACCTATTGGCACACATCCCAAACGGTCGATTGGATCATTAACCGCGCGTTACGCACATTATTCAAGGCAGGAAATCCCGCTGTCCTCGCACTTTTGGGCTATGACGAGCAAGATGCAGGTGAACTCACAAATATAAAATTCACAACAGATTCAACTTCAGTAACATTAAACCAGACCTCAGTTTTTAACTATCAACTGACCAACGCTTCAAATACGGATTTACCACTTTATATCGGCTATCGCGTACACTATGTTAAGAAGAACCAGCAAACTTCGGCGAAGGATTTCTTTGTCAAACGTGTCAACTTGAAGTCACAACAGACGTTGGACGGGCAATTTAAGCTTGCTTGGAAGCAACTGACCACACGTACACTTTACGCGGGTATGCACCACATTGAGCTACTGGTCAATACTGTGCCCGTCACCGATACCGATGTTTCCTTATTGATTTCCTAGTTAACTAAATTTTGTCAGATGATTTCTGCCGATGTAACTATAAAGTCCTACCTCTTCTAAAGAAGAGCCTTTACACTTTAGGTATCAAAGTTATTGAGGGGGCGAGCAGTATGAAAATCAGTCAACAGATCAAGCAACAACGTGAACAACGTCATTGGTCGCAGGCAGATCTTGCCAAACGTTTGAACATTTCGCGAGAATCGATATCCAAGTGGGAAAGCAACACTGCGCTACCAAGCTTTACTAATGTCATCAAGTTGGGGGAACTTTTTGATTTATCACTGGACGATTTGATTAAAGGTGACGACAACCTTATTCAAAACTTCGATTCCCATGAACCAGAACCGTTTACAAGATTAAGCAAGGTTGTTTTGTCGGTAACAGGACTTAGTTTTCTGGGGGTACTGCTAGCCAGTATTTTCCATCTTTCATTCAATGACTTGCGTGATTGGCTGGGCTTTCCCACATTCATTATGTTTGTCTGGCTAGCCACTACAATCAACTGGACAAAACTCAATCGTTTAGTTTCAAAAAGAACCATGATCATCGCCACCATCGCGTTAACCTTGCTGATGATTCCGGTCTTCACGGATATGCTCGATAGCATCATTCGCGGCGCAAAGGCTGGTATTGATTGGAACGAACTACACGGCTATCGCTAACCAAAAAGGAGTAGACTTGCTAACTTTCAACACGAAACTAGCGAATCTACTCCTTTTTAATTAATACATCGGTCGATCTCCGTCAGTGCCAGGTCGGTCAATCCCTAAACTACTGTGTTCGTGTAAACTTGGCTGCTGAATAATTTTCATCACCAAATCCGCAATACTAGCGCGTGAAATCAACGTGCCCTTAAACGGTGTCCCTTTCTCCGTCAACTCATAATCCACTGTCGGATTATTATCCATATAAGCCGCTCGTACAATTGTCACGTTTAAGTCCGATTGTTCAAGTATAGCTGCTGCGCGCCGTGTATCTTCCATGACTTCATGGCCGATCGAGGCCTCCAACCAGCGGCCAAACTCACCCGGTACTTCGTAATATAAGCCTAAACCGGTGATATAAATCAATCGTTGAATTCCGTTTGCATCCATTGCCTCGACGATGCTCTTTGCCATCGGCTCGAAGCGACCACCTAAATTGGCGTAAACGATATCGCTGCCCTTTATTGCAGAGGTGAGTTTCTTTGTATCATTCACGTCACCTTCAATAACTGTTTCTCGGTCAGGATTAACATTCTTAAGACGATTGGCATGTCGTAAATATAACGTCAGTTGCGCGTCGGTTTCGGCTAATAAACGTGTGCGAACCAAACGAGCAATTTGACCATTAGCACCTAAAATCGTTATTTTCATTATTGTCCCCCTCTATTGTGAGTAGATCAGCTATAACTACGCTCATCAATATAGAAACAATATCACTTAAAGTCAGCTTTAAGTCAAACATTTCCCGGGAAATAAAATCTACAATTCATGCTGATATTTGATGCGGCTTTGTCCGTTTGCTAAGGATACAACCTGGAGTTGATCCGGAATCTGTTCCTGTAACTCGGTGACGTGGCTGATGATGCCAATCATTCGATTCTTGCCTTCGATTGTTTGCAGGGCTTCCATCGCCATTTGTAGTGCTTCCTCATCCAATGAGCCAAACCCTTCATCGACAAACAGTGCCTCAATGGAAATCCCACCAGCTTCGTTTTGAATTACTTCACCCAACGCCAGTGCAAGCGACAACGCGGCAATGAAGCTTTCGCCGCCAGATAACGTGTGCACGCTACGAATCTTGCCCGCTTGGTCATCAAAAACGTTTATTTCCAAACCAGTGTCTGTTGCGCGAGAACCAGTCGAGGTCTCCAAACGGAATTGATAACGTTTGTTGGTCAAGACTGCTAATCTCACGTTAGCCACTTCCAATACTTTTTGGAGGTAGGTTTGCAGAATATACCGTTCCAAACTTAGATGCAGGTCACTCTTGCCTGTGGCGGTGTCAGCTAACTCAGCCATTTCAGCTAGTTGCTGCTGTGCATCATGACTGTCATCAAGTAACGTCTTCATCTTAGTCGCGACATCTTCGTTATTCTGTAGTACTTGTTGATAACTGAAAAACGCCTGCTGCGTAGCCGCCTGTTTTTGTGCTTGACCATCTCGTAACTTGATTGTTTCATCAACATGCGGTCGATCTTGCCCATCAAGTTGTTTGGCCAAAGTATCCATTTGCGCATGAACGCGGTTTTTATTATCCAAATAAGCTTGATGCTGTTTTCGCTTGTCATCTAATTGTGGTAGTTCCTGAGCTTGTTTGGTGAACTTAGAGTTGGTCATTTGCGCATCGTGTATGACCAGCTCGTGGTCAAACTTTTGCTGAGCAACAATTGCACCCTCATGTTGCTCGTCTTGTGATTGTTGTAATCCGCTCACTTGAGTCGCCAACTGTGTAACCAATTGTTGTGCTTTGTCGTGCTGCTGTTGCCCGTCAGTGACCGCTGCTAAGTATGCTTGACTCAACTGATCAAGTCTTTGCAAATGTGTGTCAAGTTCAGTCAAGTCAGCAAACTGCACTGGCAAATCATGTCGACGATCAGCCAACTGTGTCGTAATCGTCGTCAAATGTGTTTGAACCTGCTGAACAACTTCTTCGGCTTCAGCATTCTGTGTCATCACAGCTTGCAATTGCGACTTCGTTTCGGTTAATTGTTCTTGTGCTTCACCACGTATCGTCAGTTGTTGAGTCAATTGTTGTTGCTGAATCATCAGTTGCTGTGCAAATTTCTGAAGGCTATCCGTTGTTTCGGCGGGCGTCATTGCTGTCGAATCATCTGTTAGGTCTAGAAGCTGATGCACATCATTGATCCAGTTGCGTTGTCTATCCTCAAAAGTAGACCGCGCCGTTTGCTGAGCGGCTATCAACTCGTCCAATTGGCCTGAAACGCTGGCGACCTGCTTATTGATTTGTTGTCGTTGTTGATCGGCGGTTTTCAGTTCATCCTCAGTAACTTTAGTCACGATTGCCACCGCTATGTGAGGATGTTCGGTGGAACCACAAACTGGACATGGTTCGCCATCTTGTAATTTGGCGCTTAAACGTTGAATCTGGCCAACTGTCCAATCATGATCTAATTGTTCATAACGTTTAGTAACTGTGCCCTGTTCAACTGTCTGAGTTGCAAGCTGTTGTCGTAACTCACTCATCCGCTGTTGACGTTGGCTCAGCACAGTTTGTTGCTGACCGAGTTCTGTCTGAACGTTCTGCAAATTCTTTAGCGTGTGCTGTTGATCCTTTAGTGTTAGTTGTTGCGCATCCAGATCTGCTAGCTGTTGAAGTTGTCCTTCTAAATGCGCGGTCAATTGCTGGTTAGCGGTAACTTTATCAGCATATTTAGCGACTTCAGCACGCGCCTGAGTAAGCTTGTCTTGTTGTGCCTGTTGCTGCTTGGCAAGTGTTGCGACTGTCTCAAATAGCGGTCGAACTTGCTTTAGACGCGTAATTTCAGACTGTCGATTGGTCTCAACTGACTTTTGTGTCTCTAATTCTTTCATTGTGGCAGTCGCTGCTGCTAACTGTTGACGTGCAGTCGCTAGCTCAGGTGTCGTCGCGGCTAATTTCTTAGCTGTTGTTGTCTCCAGTTCTTGCGCTTCAACTAATTTCGTTTGTAGCGGCACTGTTTTCTGAACCCACTCTAGCTGTTTAATTTGAGCAGTCAGGTCAGCCATTTCTGACGATTGCGCCATTAGTTGTTCAAATGCTTGCTTTGCTTGATCACGCTGATCAAACACAGATGACAAATTTTCTTCAGTTTTAACTTGGGTAGTTAAGTGACTAAGTGTCTTTGATGCGGACTCATTTGCTTGTTGACGCCGTGTAAGTTCTGGCTGCATGGCCTCATTTTGAGTGTTTAACATTGTCAAAACATCCGTCGCTGGTGCATCGTCAGCAGGTACCTCAGTGTCTTCCTGCCACTTAATCATCTTGGCGTACGTTGCCAATTGTGTGCTCTGGTCCTTCGCCGCCTGCCGCATTGTCTTTAACTGGTCATTTAAATTTGAAGCCCAACGATTGTAAAGATCTGTCCCAAACAAATCAGCCAGTAATGCCTGTTTGTCATTGCTATTGGCCTCTAGAAATTGCCGAAATTGACCCTGCGGTAGCAACACAATCTGTGTAAACTGGGCAGGTGTCAGATGCAATAAGTCAAACAACTTTCGGTCAACATCCCCGCGTTTGGTCCAACTATGTTCCTTCCCATCATGGTCGGTCACTGTTAAATCAACGCTGGCCGCTTGTTCAGTCGTGCCACTGCCACGCTTTTTTGCCAGGATCTGTTTAGGTTTGCGTGTAATGACATATTGTTTACCTTGATGTTCAAAGATAAATGTCACAACTGTCTCTTCACTTTCGTCCGCAAAATCTGAGCGCATTTCTTCTGGGTTGCGGTCGCCGCCAGAGGAGCGTCCAAACAGAGCAAAACACATCGCGTCAAAAATGGTCGTTTTTCCGCTCCCTGTCTTGCCGCTGATTAGAAAGAGTGGCGCCTCGTTAAAGTCTTCAAAATCAATCGTTTGATCCTTATAGGGACCAAAATTAACTAATCGAATTCGTAATGGTCGCATTTTAGTCCTCGCGTTCTGCTTTCTGCAGGCCTTGTTCGGCCCACTTTTGTTGCTGTTCACTCATTTGATCGTCGTTGACATGTTCAAAAAATCTTCCAAACAGTGTCATCGGTGCCAACGTTGGATCGACCGTTTGAACTGTCGGCAATTCATCACGCCCGTTCTGTCGGTCCAAGCTGACAATGTGTGGATAGACCTGACGCAAACGGTTCATCACGTCAGGAATAATCGCCTTATCCGTCAATGTGACGCCATAATACGCATCGCGATCCATTTTCTTGTAGAAGGCGGGATCGGTCAGTTCATCAAACGTTGCTGTAACATTAATCACGTCACGTAATGGCTTAATCGGCACGTAGGTGGTCGAAACCGTCTCTGTATCAACGATCCACACACCCTTTTGTTCCTCGGCTTCTGATAACGAAAATTTGACCGGCGAACCACTGTACTTAATCTTGTCATCCGTTAACGCTCGATGATTGTGTAGATGACCCAGCGCAACATAATCAAACGGCGCTAACAAGTCTAGCGGGACAGCATTGAGACCACCCACGACAACTTTTGTTTCCGAATCTGTTTGACTGCTCCCTGCCGCAAAAAAGTGTGCCACGAGCACGTGTTTCATGCTCGGTTTAAACGCCTTCTGCTGACGGTTAACAACCAGCGTCATCGCTTGTTCGACTGTCTTGATCGTTTGATCGTCGAATACATTGCGGGCTTGCCAGGGTTCAAAATAAGGTAGCAGGAAGAACTGTGTATCACCCATTTCAACAGGGTCAAACGCGTTAGCCAACTCTGTATTCAAATAGTAGTTTGTTTGTGCGTACCACTCGCTGCCCACGTGTAACCGGGTTGCACTGTCATGATTGCCACTAATAGCCAACAGCGGTAAATGATGCGTAAGGTTCATATCAATCAGCATATGATTCAACTGTTTAACACTGTCCTCGCTTGGCAGTGATCGATCATATAAATCGCCAGCAATCACGACTGCGTCGACTTTGTTAGCCAAAGCAATATCTAGAATCTGCCGGTACGCATCATCCTGTTCATCGTGCAAGTCAAAGCCGTGCAATTTCTTTCCAATGTGCCAGTCGGCCGTGTGCAAAAATTTCATTGTCCGTCTCCATTCTCCGAGTTGATCACGTGCTACAAGTTTACACCCAAGTTCAAACGTCGCGGTGTCTCTTTCTCATCCTGTCACTTAAACATACGCAATCACATCGCAAAATTTTTGTCATTACAGTAAAAAAGCAAAGTTTGGGTGACGAACTGTCGCCCAAACTTTGCTATGAAAGATCTATTCAATTATGCCTTCACGATACCTAAATCGATCATCGACTGTGCTTTGGCAATAATTGCTTCACGTGCGGAACGTGGGTGCCAATTCAACATCGACACCGCTTTTTCATTGCTGGTCCCAGCGTACTGACCAACTATCAAAGCAACCATCTTCAACATTGGATTTGTCAATGCAGCCGCTTTAATTAATGCGTTTGGCATCGTCTTAGTTGGTAGTTTGGGGGCAAACTGAGGGAACGCCTCTCGCAAGATATCGGCCACATCAAGCATTGATAATGTCTCCCCAGTTGTTGCCAGAAAACGCTGACCAGCGGCCTTAGGTGACGTCATCGCTAAAATGTGTAAACTTGCAACATCGCGAACGTCCACATACCCAGAATCCACCTTTGGTACTGCTTTTGTTTTACCTTCTAATAAATCCTGAATTTGAATGTTGGAGTGTGAATAATCAGATGATAACACCGGTCCCATGACGGCAACCGGATTAACCGTGGCTAACTCCATTCCCTGATCTTCACGTTTGATAAAATCCCAAGCCGCGTGTTCAGACATCGTTTTTGACTTTTGGTACGGATGGATATTTTTAGCGGATAGATCGGTCCAATCCTTTTCTGTATATGGCGTCGTTCGGTTCTGATGACCGCCAAAAATCGCACCATACGCTGATGTCAGAACAAAACGTTTGACCCCGGCATCACGTGCGGCACGCATGACTCGAAGAACCCCATCAACAGCAGGACGAATCATTTCGTCCTCATTTTTAAAATTCAACGTGGGTGTTGGGGAAGCGACTTGCATGACGTAGCTCGCCCCCTGCATCACTTGATCCCAGTTAGCGTCACTCGTCAGGTCGGCAGCGACGATTTCCAAATCGGTTAAGTCGGTTACACCACCAGTTTTGAGCATATCGTGAATCAGGGCAACTTTCTTTAAGGACCGAACCGTGGTCCGAACGGCGTAGCCTTGTTGTAATAATTGTAAGATGATGTGTGCCGCGATAAAGCCGCTTCCGCCGGTAACGACGACTAATGATTTTTGCATGTTTAAATTCCTCCGTTAAATACTTGGTTTTTAAGTAACTGACGTTTCACTTGTAACGTCGCTGAAGATATCCTACAATGGACACACTTAATAAACAAGCAAATGAGGCGCATCTGTGACAAAAGGGAGGAATTGTAATGGCAGCAACTAATCATGCCCGGGCCATCAAACAGGATTCACAGGATTATTTAACGACCGCGTTACTACAACTACTAGCGACGAAGGATTTAAACGATATTACGGTCACCCAGGTCGTTAAACGTGCGGGTGTTAGCCGAATGGCGTTTTATCGTAACTTTCAAACGCTGGATGATATTTTATTAGCTTACTTTCGACCGGCAGTGGCGGCCCGTTTTAACGACGTTTTGGCAAACGTTTCGCAGGCCGAAAAATTAAATGCCATGGGCACGTTCTTTGTTAACTTTGCGGACACGCTGAAGTTGGCGACGGAGCGGGGCTTTGAACACGTGATCCGGCAGGTGTTTAACGAGAACATGGTTCATTTTTATCAAGAAAATGTACAGTGGCACAACATTACGACAACTCAGCAACGGTACTGGACACAGTTCATGAGTGCCGGGGTGTACGCGATTTGGCGGGAATGGCTGCTTAGCGGTGAGAACGAATCTTTAAATGATATTCATGACATCATTGCGGCCTTTCAACAAGCAACGATGTTGGCAATTACTAAGCCATCAATGAATTCAAACTAGGAAAACAGCCGTACGATCGACCGTGAACGTACGTTCTTTTAGCAGTATAATAAACTTATTAAATGAAGCATAAAGGAGCTTGAAATAATGGATATTACCCTATTGAAACAAGTTGCTAGTACCTCAAATAAAATTGCGCTCAGCACGGCGCTAAATAGCGAGGCGGACGTTAAAATCGTGAACTTTGTCTGGTACGAAGACCGTCCGGATACCCTGTACTTTTCGTCCGTTAAGACTAGTGCGGCGTTAAAAACCTATGATCAACAACCCGACGTAGCGTTTATTACGGTTCCAAACGACGGCACGCCGAACAACCCGTATTTACGGGCACAACACGTCCAATTACGCCGGTCTGAAAAGACGATGGCCAATCTATTGCCACGGTATCTCGAAACGATTCCGAATTATCAGCAAGTGTGGGATGCCATTGGGGCTACGTTGGTTGTGTTTGAATTAAAATTAACCGACGTATTTGTCGACGGCGGGGTTGGTCAGAAGAAGGAAACCCTTCATTTCTAAATCAAAATAATCTTAAGTATCAAAAATCGGCTATACCAGGAAATTTAATTTCCTGATATAGCCGATTTTATTTTGGTTAAATGTTAAAAGTGGGCGCGCCCTTATTTAACGTACGCGGTGCGGTAACTAGGAACGCCGCTGAAATTGTTGTAAATGACGCCCTTGACCTTAGATTTGACTAACAAGTTCATACTGCCTTCGTAGAGGGAAACGCCGGCCTGATCACGAGTCGCGGTTTGCGCGGCTTGCACTAAGTCCTGATAGCGTTTCGTGGTGTTCAAGGCGTCGGCGCCGTCCGCCTTAGCCATGAGTTGATCGAAACGCTTGCTGTGGTAGTGGCCCATGTTGGAATTGCTGCTAGACGTTAGGATCGTTAAGCCCCGCGACGGGTCCGCAAAGTCCATGTTCCAGCCGGCTAAGTTCAATTGGAAATCACCTTTCGAAACTTTACCAAGCATGGCGGTAAACGGCATTGCCTTGACGTTGACCTTGATCCCGGGCAGGTGACTTGTTAATTGGCCCTGAATGAATTCGGCAACTTGGTGGGTCGCGTCGTTATCACCGCAAGTCAAAGTCAGGGTGATGTGTTGAGTCCCGAGTTGCTTTTTAGCTTGGCGGTAGAGCGCCTGGGCCTGCTTGACGTTGTAATCAACGGTGTTTTTAACGTAAGCATCACTCGTGAAGTCTTGACCGGTTTTAGGATTCTTAGCCATGTTCTTGACGGCAAACGTTTTTGCCGGTGTCGAACCATTTTCGAGCACTTTTTTGGTTAATTGTGACCGGTTAATGGCGAGTGAGACGGCCGTTCGTAAGTCGCGGTTGGCGGCCGTTTTGTCCTTTTCGTTGAACTGAATAAATTCCAAGGTGCCAGTCGGTAAAGTTTTGCGTTCGGTGTTATTTTGATTTTGAACGTTTTGCTCGCCACTCAACGTTACGGCGTCCAGCTTGTTGGATTGGTATAAATTATAGGACGTCGTGGTCGATTTAATAACCTGGTAGTTGATCTTATTGAGTTTGACCACGTTTTTGGCGTAGTACTTGGCGTTTTTGTTCAGTGTCCAAGTATCGTTCGTTCCAGTCCAGCCTTTGAGCACGAACGCCCCGTTATAGACGGTTTTGGCTGCGGAAGTCCCGTAACTGCGACCGTATTTTTTAACGGCTTGTTGATTGACTGGGTAGAAGGTAGTGTTAGCAAGAACCTTTTTAAAGTAGGGTGCGGGTTTACTTAGCGTGATGGTTAATTGATAATCACCGTCAGCTTTGACGCCTAAAGTACTCGGGGCCTTTTTACCGGTTGAAATGGCATCGGCATTTTTGATATTACTGAATAAATACGTGAATTCAGACTTAGATTGGGGGTTGAGCGTCCGTTCCCATGAGTAAACAAAGTCGTGCGCCGTCACCTTCTGACCGTTGCTCCACTTAGCATCGTGACGTAATTTGATGACGTAGGTCTTACCATCCTTTGAAATGGTCGTTTTGGTGGCTAAGGCGTTGATCGGTTGGCTTTTAGCGTTGAGCCGGTACAGGCCGTCATCAACTTGACTAAGTTGTTCGCCAGACACGTTATCGGTGATTTTGGCCGGGTCGAGACTCATAATTGCGGTGCCTTCGGACAAGTTCAGTGTTTGACTGACCGCGGTTTTAGCGGGCTTAGACTGGGCGTTGACCGTAAAGGCGATCCCACCGATGACCGCGACGCCGCCAATCGTTAATAAAATTTTCTGTGATGTTGATAAGCTCATGATAAATTTTTCCTCCAAGAAAAGTTTCATAGTGGCTGTTATTAATCACTGAGCTTTGCCATCGTTTGGCTACCATTTGTTTCACCCCGTTTTAAAGTCAAAAAACCGTCCTTATACAGCCAATGCTGCGATAAGGACGGTTAATAAACCGCGGTGCCACCTTAATTGAGTCCACTCCAGTCGTCAACGACTAAATATGCACTCCTACTCCGTAGGGAACCAACATTCC
>DMZB01000129.1 GCA_003482405.1 Lactobacillus sp.
CCTGATACTGGCAGCCAGCTGTTGACCACATGTGCGATCCCCACAGCATCGTGAGAACGGGCTGCCATCGCCGCAACATCCGCTGGTTGAACGAAGTGCTTGGCCAACATAGTTACATCATCGCGATAGTCAACCCACTGGACGCTTCGTGGCATCACTAGTGCAATCACGGTGTTGATAGGTTGCGCAGGTGTTTCACCCCAGATAACAGGTTGTGTAAATGTAAATGCAAACAACGTCGGCTTCTTGATGTCACTAGCATAGGCATGCGGTAAAACGACATTACCAGTTTCACTGCTGTGCAGGGCTTCCCGAGCCAACAGACCACTCTTGATTTCCTGTTCATCAGTGTGTAGTCGTTTGGCGGCTAACTGTGCAACAGTTTTCAGCACTTCGATTTCGTTGTTATCAGCTAACTCAATATCAGTATATACATTTTCTTGGAATAATTTCATGATTGCTAGTCCCCTTACGTTTGATTGAATTTCGATTACAAACGCAGTGTATTCTCTGAAACGGGTTTTAGGTCAAGCACGAATTGTAAACTTTTTTGTCAACAGCCTCTAATAACACTCCGCCTCGGGAAAACGCAGCCCATCACTCATCATCTGAAACAATCTAATGCAAACGACGTACCCATGGAAAGTCCCATGAATACGTCGTTAATGCTACTAAGACGGCCTGACCACGTTACATCACGGCCTTATTTAAACGGATTCCAAAATCTGCCGCCGTTCACCTTAAACAGCGCGATGCCAACCAACACAATTAAAACAATCACTACAAGTGACAGATAGTCGTTTCGTTTGAACGGCTGGGCCATGTACCAGGTCCGCTTTTTATTGTGACCAAACCGGCGCAATTCCATCGCCTGGCTGATCACTTCGATACGATCAAGACTAGAGAGAATTAACGGCATAATGATCTGCACGGCACCCTTGGCCCGTGCCATTAACTTGGCCTTTCGCGAAATTTCATAACCACGCGCCTGTTGCGCCAGACTGATCGTGCGGTAATCATTTTGCACATCTGGAATGTAGCGCAAAGCAATCGCGACAGAGTAGCCGATGCGGTACGAAACACCGATCTTATTCAAACTTGCCGCAAATTCACTGGGATTCGTTGTCATTAAGAAAATCAATGCCAATGGCACGGCAAAAATATACTTCAACAATAGATTAAATTCGTAAAATAGCTGTTCCCACGACAAATTGAAATAATGATTTGGGCTGCCCAAAATCATGTGATGTGTGCCGTATATTGTGATGCCATAACCCGGTGCAAACACATACACCATCACAAGATTCAAAATCGCAAACGCCACAATCACTTTTAAAACAAAGGCCACTTCGCGATACTTGATCTTTGAAAAATGAAATAGAATTAGTGAGATCAACAACACACCGAGAAGAAAACGCGTGTCATAGGTCACCATACCAATAATAGACAATGCGACAAATCCAATTAACTTCGTACTGCCACTCAGACGGTTCAAGAAAGTATCACGTTCCGTGTAACCAATCAACAACTGACTATTCATGGGCACGCTCCTCTCGTTCCGTTTGGACAAACTTGGCAACAAAATCCAATGCAGATGGCAAGTGGTAACGTTCTGCCAGCGTGAACAAACTCGTTTTTGCCAGTGATGCCTTGTCGATTACGCCCTCATTGGTTAGCACATCCTCTGGCCGGGCGTCCATCAATACACCGCCGTGGTCGAGGACGATTGCCCGTTGCGTATACTCCAACATCAAGTGCATATCATGTGTAATCAGCATAATCGTCACATGTTGTTCATGATTGACTTGTTCTAAAAAGTTCATCATTTCCGTATAATGACGCAGGTCTTGGCCGGCCGTGGGTTCATCCAAAATAATCATTTCAGGATTCAATACCAGAATTGAGGCAATCGTTACCCGCTTTTTCTGGCCAAAACTGAGTGCTGAAATTGGCCAGTGACGGAATTCATATAGGCCACAGACTTTCAAAGTTGCGTCCAACCGTTTGGTCACTTCATCATCAGACAGGTCCCGCAAACGTAATCCAGAGGCTACCTCATCATAAATCATCGCCTTAGAAATCATCTGGTTCGGATCCTGTAGAATATAACCGATGTGATCAGCCCGTTCTTTGACAGACAGCCCAGCCAGATCGGTGCCATTCAACGTCATCGTGCCTGCATCAGGCGTCAGAAATCCAGTAATCAAGTTGCTTAGCGTAGACTTGCCCGTTCCGTTTCGACCAACCAAACTCAGCATGTCGCCACGATGAATAGTCAGATTCAAATGATCGATCACCGGATGATCAGGATGATAGCCAAAGCTAACGTCTTTGATCTCAACTAACGGCTCTGTTGGTAACGGGGACTGTTGAAGCGTCACCCCTGCCGTCCATTTTTTTAGTGCCGGTTCAATATTTTCGCCGGTCACTGTCGACACAGAATCAATCGCTTTACAATCTGCCAGTTGAATGCCGGCAAGTTGAATGGCCGTCAGGTACAATGGCTCCCGCAAACCTAGCTGTTGCATCAAAGAATCCCGTAGAATTGCGGCAGGTTTGTCATTCCCGACAATTTCACCATTCTGCAACACAACCAATCGATCAATTGGCCGCTGTAAAACATCTTCCAAGCGATGTTCAATGATGATGACCGTGAGTCCTTGTTGGCGTGACAAGTGATCGATCAGCTCAATCGACGCCTTCCCGGAAGCTGGGTCCAAACTTGCTAACGGTTCGTCAAACAATAAAATATTGCTTTCGTCGATTAACACACCGGCCATGGCAACACGCTGCTTTTGACCGCCCGAGATTCCTTGTGGCGTGTGATCCAACAAGGGTTTTAAATCCAGTCGTTTCGCCCACTTTGCCGTTGCTTCCCGCATT
>DMZB01000243.1 GCA_003482405.1 Lactobacillus sp.
AGATGTTTATAAAAGACAGCCACTAATGTCTTCTGGATTCAAATGAGCATTACTGAGCGCCTGCTTTACTGCCACTCCGATATCCTCAAGCAGATGATCTAGCTCAATTTCATGAAAGTTTGGTTGCGGTTCAATACCCTTCGTCGGAAAGGCAGCAACTCCGAGCTGTTTGCCAGTCGCGCTAACAATCACGACTTTTGTGTTTGTTCCACCATTATCAATGGTCAAGAAATTTTGCATTTCACTCACCATCCACTATTTACTTGTGTCAATTGCATAAACGGCGACTTCGTTAGCTTCGCGATTAGCAGACAAGAGATACTGCTGACCATCTTTTTCATACACGGTCACATTGCTTGGCCCAACATGTTGATCGATTAATTGTGAAGTTAGTTGATCATCGCTTATTAACTCAAGGTTCTGCTCACCATCGCGCCATCCGAAAATAAAGAAGTGTTGATTGCCTAAGACACCACCCCAGATAGCATGACCGAATGGTGTTTCCGGTTGACTACGAGTAATTGATTTAAATTGTGCATCTGAAATTCTCAAGTATGGGCCGTGAAAGCCTTCAATCGTCAGATACTCCTCTTGACCATCACCATTAATATCTGTGCTAAAAACGTCTGACGTTTCTTGATTCGACAGTTGGGTCAGTGTCCAATCATGATTTCCAGCTGGTGGTACTAGTTTAAAAATACCCTCAACTCCTGTAATCAGCGAATAACCGGACATTCGTTTGTAACCATGATTCTTTGTGATTCTTATTGGTAGCGCGTGTACATCGTTCATCTGTTCAGTCTGATCATTGTACTCACCGACCCAGACTTTACCGGGATCACTCCAATCATCCGTGTTCTTTTTAGAATTGGCGATAGAACAACCAACATACCAGTATCCTTCACCATTTGCCTTGGACAGGATATCGAAACGGTGAACGTACGGAAAATCCCCAATAATCGTCTGATCCCAATCTGTTCCGTTGAATGTCTCCTTTACGATTCGGCAAGCTGCGGAATTAAAGCCTGGATAAAAACGTTGTGTTGCCAGAAAGTTTAACGTGCCAGGAATATTAACCATTGTCATGGTGCCACCGACATCCGGCCACACTAAAGTCCTAGCAAAATTTTGATCAAGATCATAAGCATAACAAGGTTGGTTTTCTTCCGACGCAACAACAATAAAATCACGTCCTTGCGACTTCATTCGCATAATTGCATAACAGTGATCCAATTGGTCACTAAAAATCTTTTTAAATTCCATAGTTATCTCCAAACTAGTTATTTAACTTGTAGGTTAACCGCTTAACTTATTGATGTCAAGCTACTATATTCCTATTTTTTAAGTTAAAACGCGGTTGTTAACAGCAAAATGTTTTTTCTTTAAGGACGTCTATTGACGCAAAACGACCCGATTCCAACACTTCGGGAACGGGTCATCTTGACTTAGGCGAAAAACACTTACCTTTGACGTGCACTTAATGGCATTTTTAAAAACACTGGCAGCACGTCGCATCCGCCTATTTGTTAACTTGGTTAAGTGCCTGCCCATCTCGAATGAACGAAATTAAATTCTTAGAGGCCTCTTTGGCAATCGCCGTCCGTGCCTCCAGAGTTCCCGTGCCGGCATGTGGGCTTAAGATCACGTTATCTAGACTCCTCAATGACTCTGGAATGTTAGGCTCCGTTTCAAAGACATCTAACCCAGCACCAGCAATTTCGCCAGTCTGTAATGCAGCAATCAAATCATCTTGTTTAACCAGTACACCACGTGCGGCATTAACCAGATAGGCTGTGTTTTTCATCTTCTTAAAGACATCTGCGTTAAAGATGCCAGTTGTGGATGGTAATGCTGGTGCATGCAATGTAATGACATCAGCAGTCTTGACCAAAGTATCAAAATCAACAAATTTTAGATTGAGTTGACTTTCCAAATCACCATCCAAGCGACGTGCATCGTTATAGATAACGTTCATGCCTAGGGCCTGGCAGAACTTGGCCACTTCAGAACCAATTCGGCCCATGCCGTAAACACCTAAAGTCTTGCCCTGCAAACTCATCCCCATGTACTTTTGTTCAGAAACATCCATCCAGTTACCACTACGCACAACCTTGTCGTAGAAGTACAAACGACGGACCGTCGCCAAGATGAGTGCAAAGGTCATCTCTGCTGTTGGTACACGCACGCCCATTGGACAGTTTGAAACCACAATGCCCTTTGTCTTTGCATACTCGATATCAATGTGATCAAAGCCAACTCCATTAGCTGTAATAATCTTCAGATTTTTACCGGCGTCAATTAGCTCACGGTCGCCCTTTGTGCCCATTAACAAGAGTCCGTCAAAATCTTTGATATTGTCCAGAATCCATTCCCGTGTTTCCTTTTCTGGATCGTAGGTAACATCAAATGCCTCTCTTAATTCAGTCAGTCCCTGCTCTGGAATAATTCCGGTAACTAATACTTTTGCTTTACTCATTTTACCTAAACCTTTCTGTGTTCAATTCTGTTATTTAACGACTGGATCCACTGCTTGGGCCATCGCCTGAACATTTTCTTTCTTGAAATAAACGCGCTCAGCATTGTTATACATAACATCCTCAAGCTCATCTTTCGTGAATATATCAGTCTGCTCTAACCATGTGGCTAAGTTGTGATAAGAATTAAATGTTGAAGACCATGGTGAATCCGTGCCCCAAATGATTCGTTTAGCCCCTAATATCTTCTTGGCTAAAGCAACATCCTTCTGACACCTTGGGAACGGATACTCAGTCTCGCCTTCAATATCCTGAATTGCTGAAATATCCGTATAAATATTGTCATAATCTTGCCATTGCGAGAGCGCATTTTCTAAACGGTCTAAGTGGTCTGCATTGGGGAAAGATAAGTGACAAACCACAAAATCTAGTTTTGGATACCGTTTTGCTAAATTGGCAATTGCTTCCGGTTCATAACTAAATTGTGAATAATCACCATAATCGGTTGTCACAACGAACCCTGGATAATCGGCTAAATAGTGGAAAATTTTGCCGATTCTAAGGTCTGTATCTAAGCGGAATGGTTGATGATATCCGTGTAGCCCACCACCTTGGCTAATTTCAAACTTGATGGCACGAAAGCCAAGGTCCTCGACGTGCCTACGAACGATTTTCATTGCCGTGTCTGTAAATGGATCTACCGAAAAGGCAGCAACAAAACGATCCGGATACTTTTTTACCGCTTGATATGAGTAGTAGTTCTGATACCCATTTAAACTACCCTGTAGCAAGACAGCTTTTTCCACGTCATTTTCATCCATGACCTTTAATGCTGACTCGGCCAAAAAATCGTCATCGCCCCAGCCATCTGGAATCAACTTAATCAATGTGCCATCATCCCAGATAGTTTTGCCATCGCCTAGTGGCGTCATTCTTCCTTTACCATTAAAACCAGCAACAGAACGGACCAAGTGTAAATGTCCTTCAATTTTTTTCATAATCATGTCCTCCGTTTCCATGGTTAACTCAGAACTTAGTAATTAATTTTGTCATTACTACCAGAATAGCCTGCATTTTTATCGGCCATTTTTTTCAAATACTGCCAAATATTCGCACGGTATCTGCGTAGTGCGTATAACAAAACCAAATAGACAATGATAGCAATGCCAATCCATAAAGGATTTTGTGAGATGAATGCGGCAAAGACCAACGCGTTTAACGGCCGTGCCATCAAATTAAAACTTGTGATCAAAACAATACCAGCTGGGATTGCGACACCGTAATGCGAAACTGCTCCTGTATAAACGCTACCCAACCAACTTGCTGCATACAATCCTAAACTAAACCACACAATGCCGTTTGCGATAACTTTTAAAATATTACCTTTCGTGATTGCAACAATGGATTCAACCATAAATGGTAATGAAATCAGGTCAACGATTGGTAATGATTTATTTCCTGGCAGTAGAAAAGCGATGACAACCATAATCGGAATTAGAATCACGCCTGAGATAATGGTGGCTGGCTCACCGTAACCGACGCCATCGTCAACGCCAAGAAACCATCTTTTCTTATCATGAATCAAATCTTCTTCAACACTTTCGTTACCATTTGCTGGTTTGTCCCGACGATTATCGATTTCCTCTGCAAGTGGCGTAAACGCCTTGGCAAACACACCAGTTACTAACGGGAAAATCGTCATAACGGCAGCAAGCTCAATGGCAAAGGACAGAATTTGGCCCCATGCTTGGAGGGTTCCCAGACTTTTTAGATTCCCAAGAATTCCGATAATTAGCCCGAGTAACGCACCAAGTGTCGTCGGCTCACCAAACACACCTAGCTTCTTTTTGAAATAATCCGGTGTCATTTTGACCTTATTGAACCCCAATAAATTCCAGAGTGGATCCAAAAGAATCGCCGGAACGGTTTGTTCAATGTTGTGAAGTGAAGACACAGATGCATTCTTCACACCATAATAATCAGACCAACGATCAGCCTGAATTTCTGCTAATGCCAACGCATACAACAACATGAAGAATGAAAGTCCTAATGATAACCAGAAATTATGTGTCACATAGTAACAAAGCGTGCCCCATATCATAAAGCCGAAATTGTTCCATAAATTAGATGCCATAAAAATTTTGGTCACACCCAAGCCGAACAAGATCAGTTCAACAATTAAACCAAAAACGAAGAAACTCAAACCAACTGTGGAACCAAATGAAGCTAGCGAACCCGCTTGCCAGCCGATATCGACCACGGGTAATTTAATACCTGTGTTGTTGACCATTTGCTTAATGATCTTGGTTACCACTGGGGTGAACATTGTGATAATCCAGCCGAACCCGGTTAGTCCAACGCCAGCATAAAATGCGCTCATCATCGCTGTCTTCGGTTTGACTCTTAAAAATAACGCGACAATAAAAATCATAATTGGTACAAGCACACTTGCGCCAAAAGTTTGAAACACTTTATTTACAGTTTCAAGCATCTGCTACCCCTCCTTCAACTCTGTTCAGTTGATAAGAACGATTTCACGGCCTGTAAATCCTCAGTAATTGCAGATTGTTCACCAGTGTATTCGAAACCAAGAATGCTCGCTTTTGATAACGATTTTAGAA
>DMZB01000294.1 GCA_003482405.1 Lactobacillus sp.
CGTCACACATGATCAGGAAGAAGCCTTGGCAATGAGTGACGAAATCTTTGTCATGAATGCTGGTCAAATTCTGCAAACCGGCTCACCGGTCGACATTTACGACGAACCCATCAATCACTTTGTGGCTGATTTTATTGGCGAAAGCAATATTGTCCGTGGTCATATGGTCCGGGATTACCGGGTGGCGTTTGCCGATCATGAATTTGACTGTGTGGATGCCGGAATGCGGCCTAACGAACCGGTTGAAGTGGTGATTCGGCCAGAAGATATGGATATCACTACCGTGGACCGTGGCTGTCTGACCATCACAGTCGATACGCAATTATTCCGCGGTGTATTTTTCGAAATTACGGGTCACGACGATACCGGCAATACCTGGCGCATTCAGTCCATTCACCGGACTGAGGTGGGCGCAAAGGTCGGCGTGTTCTTTGATCCTGAAGACATTCACGTCATGCGTTTTAACGAATCAGAGGAGGATTTTGACGCTCGTTTGGAAACATACGAAGGGGAGGAATCCGATCGATGAAACAAAGTAAACTTTTTTATTATATTCCGTATCGTTTATGGATCGCCTTGTTCGTGATTGCCCCCGTTGTACTGATTGTTTATCAATCATTTAGCAACATTGCCGGTCACTTTACACTGAATAATTACGCGACTTATTTTCGGTCCAGCGTTTACCTAAAGATGACGTTTAATTCGGTGTGGTATGCCTTTTTAATCACCGTGATTACGTTGCTCATCAGCTATCCGACGGCTTATTTACTCAATCAACTCAAGCATAAGCAATTATGGTTATTACTCATTATTTTGCCGACATGGATTAATTTGCTGTTGAAAACGTATGCGTTTATCGGGTTATTGTCGCGCAGTGGATCTGTTGATAGTTTCTTAACGTTTGTCGGTATTGGGCCTAAGCAACTGCTATTTACGGACGCCAGCTTCTTATTTGTGGCGACGTACATTGAAATTCCGTTTATGATTTTACCCATTTACAACGCAATCGCGGAGCTGAGTCCGTCTTACGTCAATGCTAGCCATGACCTTGGGGCCAGTGGGTGGCAAACGTTTAGCCGAGTGATCTTTCCGCTTACCCTTGATGGTGTCAAATCTGGTGTGCAGTCAGTGTTCATTCCGTCGCTATCGCTCTTCATGATTACCCGTCTGATTGGTGGTAACCGTGTGATTACGTTAGGGACTGCAATCGAACAGCATTTCTTGGTTACGCAAAACTGGGGCATGGGTTCGACCATTGGTGTGATCCTAATTGTTGCAATGGTCATCACGATGTTGCTAACCGGTGAACGCAAGAAGAAGGGGAGGACACGTCATGCAAAATAAATTGTCTGGCTGGTCCAAGGCCTACCTCATCATTGTGTTTGTAATTTTATATGCACCAATTTTGTTTTTAGTCATGTATTCCTTTAGTAAGGGCAATACCATGAGCAATTTTCATGGCTTTACCTTTGCCCATTATCAAACGCTGTTTCACGACCCACGATTGATTCAAATTGTTTTAGACACGTTAATCGTGGCGTTGTTGTCATCGCTGTGTGCCACCATTGTCGGCACAGCCGGCGCACTGGCGGTGTATGAAACGCGGCATCGTGCGGTCCGACAGGTCGTCCTATCATTGAATAACATTCTTATGGTTTCGCCAGATGTTATCATTGGGGCCAGTTTTCTGATCTTTTTCACCATGTTGGGAGTGCGGTTAGGCTTTATTTCTGTTTTGTTGAGCCATATCGCCTTTTCAATTCCAATCGTGGTGTTGCTGGTATTACCAAAATTAAATGAAATGAACGCTTCGATGATCGATGCGGCCGCTGATTTGGGTGCTAACCCGTGGCAAACGTTGACGCGCGTGATTCTGCCTGCCATTTTGCCGGGGATTTTCTCTGGGTTCTTCATGGCGATCACCTATTCACTAGATGATTTTGCAGTCACCTTCTTCGTTACCGGGAACGGCTTTTCAACATTGTCGGTTGAAATCTACTCGCGTGCACGGCAGGGAGTGGATCTGGAGATTAACGCGCTGTCTGCTCTTTGGTTCCTGGTTTCGTTACTCTTGATTGCCGGTTATTATTTCCTGAACCAGTACAATCAGGGCCGTAAAGCGAAGAACCGCCAAGAAGTTGAGGCGGTGATCAAATGAAACGATTAGTGAGTTTAATCATCGTGATCTTGGCGGTGAGCTTGGGACTGGGGTTAACTGCCCATCACTTGCAACGCGTCGAAGGCGTCATCGGTTCTGGCAACAACGTGCTAAACCTGTATAACTGGGGTGATTATATTGATCCCGCGCTGATCACTAAGTTTGAGCACGAAACCGGGTATCATGTGTCCTATCAAACGTTTGATAGTAACGAATCGATGTACACCAAGATCAAACAAGGTGGGACATCTTACGATCTGACGGTTCCAAGTGAGTACATGGTACAGCGGATGAAGGCGGATCACTTGTTGCGGCCGTTGGATAAAAAACGGCTACACGGCATGAACAATGTTTCCCCGCAGTTTAAAAATTTGGCGTTTGATCCCCATAATCGCTATTCCATTCCTTATTTCTGGGGAACGCTGGGGATCGTCTACAATGATAAGTTTGTAAAAAAAGGCGACATTACGAGTTGGAACGACTTGTGGAAGCCACAGTTTAAGGACAACATCATGTTAGTCGATTCTTCGCGGGATATTTTGGGGATGGCACTGATGTCAGCAGGTCATTCCGCTAATACACACAATCAGGCGGAGTTGGACGCGGCTGAACGCAAGCTCACAAAATTGACGCCAAACGTTAAGGCTGTCCTCGATGACGAAATTATGATGTACATGGAACAAAATGAGTCAGCAGTCGCAGTGACATACTCTGGAAACGCGGCGGAAATGATCAGTAACAACAGTCATTTGCACTATGTTATTCCAAAAGAGAGTACGAATCTGTGGATTGACAACCTTGTGATTCCAAAAACTGCGAAACATTTAAAGGCTGCCTACGCATTCATTAATTTCATGAACCGGCCTGAAAATGCGAAGCAAAATGCAGAGTACGTCGGCTATTCAACGCCAAATGCGGCGGCAGAAAGATTGTTGCCGGCAGATGTGCGCAATGATAAAGAGTTTTATCCGAGTGCGAAAGTGATTAGTAACACACAGGTTTACCAAGATTTAGGGGTCAAGGAAACGGGCACGTATAACGACCTATTCCTGCAGTTTAAGATGTTTAGAAAATAATCGTCAGTAAAAGGCGTTTGCAAACGGATCGTGGAAACAATTACGATACGCGCAAACGCCTTTTTAGTTTGTCGTGGGACAGTTATTATTTTGCGTCACTCGGGTTAGGGACATCGGCTAGGGTCCATGTCATTGTCGCGTCGTAAACGCCAGCTGAAACGTTGGTGGTAGGTGTGATTGTAAGCGTACTGTTTGATAATGTGGCCGCAAGATTATCGCCACTCGTTGCCTGTTTGACGATGGTTGCTTGATTGTTGTCGGTAAGGGTCGCCAACGTTTTGGCATCTGAGGCCGTTAACGTCAGTTTGTTACTACCGGAGGATTCCAGCTGCTGATGGGTCGTGGTGTTCGTAAACGCCGAAAGCGAGGCTGTTAATCGCCACCCAGTACTATGCGACCGCGTATCACTGACGATGAGGTGACTTTGATTATTGCCATCAAACGTAGTGGCTGACTGGCTGACCGGTTGGTTTGTCGCATGTAACGTAATGCCGTTTAAAACATCATTAATTTTGATCTTATCGTGAGGATCTGAAGTTTTAGCGAAAATCAGGTTTGGCACGGCATCAAGCGTGAGTCCAGTGCTTTTAATGACGACAAGTTGTGCCTGGTTGGTAGCGACGTTCTGGTTGACACCGCTCATTTTGATGTCGGCATAGTATTTGTTATGTCCTAGACTGGTCGTGGCCGACTGGATTGTAAGCACCGCATTGGCCATGCCGTCAGGTCCGTTGCTAAACGAAATGTTTTTGTTGCCCGATAAAACGGTATCTTTACCGGTGGACGTCACTTGATGCCAAGCCACAACGGTTGAACCCTTAGGG
>DMZB01000094.1 GCA_003482405.1 Lactobacillus sp.
GCTATTGGGCCAACATTTTCTGGATGGATGGTTGACAGCTTTAGCTGGCGTTATATTTTCGGATTGATTTTGCCGATCACGATGATTGTTTTAGTGATTTCATTGTGGACGATTAAAAATGTGATTCCGCAACGCAAGACACCATTGGATGTCCTTTCCGTGGCTGAATCGACAATTGGGTTTGGAAGCTTGTTGTATGGTTTTTCAGCCGCAGGTAACGACGGGTGGCTGAGCGCTAATGTTCTGATTGCGATTGGTGCTGGTGTGATTGTCATTAGTATTTTTGGTTACCGGCAACTACACATTGCGGATCCACTGCTCAACTTGACGCCGTTTAAAGCGCGTAACTTTACGCTGGGAACATTAGTGGGCTGTGGTGTCATGGCAGCGATGATCGGCTTTGAAATTGTGTTACCCATGTATCTTCAAATTATTCGTGGTTTGTCCGCGATCGATTCAGGGCTGTCGTTATTGGCAGGTGCTTTAGTGACGGCGTTTATGAGCCCAATTGCCGGGATGGCCGTGGACAAATACGGTGCCAAACGACTGTTAATTGTCGGGATGAGCATCCTAACAATTGGAACCGTACCATTTGCGTTTGTCACCACGCATACGTCATTAGTTGCGATCATTGTCTTGTACGCGGTGCGGACGTTTGGAATCTCGTTATCACTGATGCCTGCTTCAACGCTGGCTTTTTCCACAGCACCGATGGCATTAATGGGTCACGCGAGCGCTAATAATAACGTTGCCCGTCAGATTGCCAGTGCTGTTGCGACGGCGGTTTTGGTCAGTGTGTTTGCAAACGTAACAAAGGCGAATATGCCAGTTAAACACTTACTGAGTGTGGACCCGTTAGCCTACAAACGTGGCGCATTTGACGCGTTGCTTAGTGGCTATCACGTAGCGTTTTGGCTAACAGCGTTTATGAGTTTGATTGGTCTTGGCTTAGCTTTGCTGGCACAGGAACGGCCAGCGACTGATTCAGTTTCAAACGAAGCGATTGCAACAGATCACATGGTCCCCGCCGAGCAAGTATAGGTAAAACGAAATAGTGAGGGTGAAGAAATGATTTTATTTATTATTATTGTTAGCGTTATTGGTTTATTTGTGAGTTTTGTTTATGGCCGAAAAGTGGTTTGGCGCGCGCTTGGCAGCATGGCGTTTGGTCTGTTACTCATCGGGTCAGTGACGGCCGTTGTTGGCAATGACACGCAACATTGGGCGATGAACCATGTGATAACACAACGACAAACAGTTATCAAAGCCGGTCAAGAGACTAGCCACGGGCCGCTGTTGCTGGCGGTTAAGCTGGACCGTGCCGGTCACGATAAGGCGTACGTTTATAAAACCAACATGAATAAGACGAAACACACGAATCCAGAAACCACGCATGTCACAGTCCATCAAACCGGTCAGAGAAATTCGGTGGCGACAATGACGACAAAACGTCATGAATGGCGCTATTCTAGCCTAGGAAAGGTGATGTTTGCTGGCTTGCACAATGATCATCAATTAATTTCTAACAGCGTTGGGTATAGCATCCCGTCAACCTGGCATGTGCTGACGATTCAACATCATTGAAAAATGTCGATTACAAGTGTAAACTTTAGTCATTGAAATTGATCATTAATGACGAAAGGCGGTTATCGACATGGAAGCCACAGTAAAACTTGAAATCAGCGACGCAGAGTGGGAAGTTATGCGAATCGTGTGGACATTGGGCGAATCGAACAGCCGCCAGATTACTGAGATTTTAGCAGCAAAAATGGGCTGGAAGTCGGCAACAGTTAAGACATTGCTCGGTCGGCTGGTTAAAAAGCAGGCCTTGGCTACTCAGAAAAGTGGCAATGCGTTCACGTATACACCGTTGGTTGAGGAACAGGATGCGATGGACAGCGCGACCCGGGCTTTGTTTGGCCATCTTTGCCAAATGAAAGTGGGGCAAACGTTGTCGGATCTGATCGATAATCTCACCCTGAGTAAGGCCAACATTGCTGAACTCCAGCAACAACTCAGCGACAAGGCACTGACTGCACCGGACACGGTGTCATGCAATTGCTTACCAGAAGGTTGTGAAGCTTAGCACTGTCGGAATTTATAATCTCGCTACAAATGTAATTTTGTGGCGGGATTTTTGTTTTGTCGCTTACGGTCCGCAGCATTGAAAGTTACTGTGGGACCGGTCCAAACCTAAAAATCACAGTCTTGCACCTCGACTTGAAGCCTCACAGCCCAAGTCTTCAAGCTCGTCCGTGTCGTAAATTCGCATAAACCGCCGAATTAACGTCACTTTCACAGTGGATTTCAATGCTGCTACCCTTCAGTTCAGACCACACAGTGCTCGAGCTAGCATTCATATGATGCAGTTCAACTTCTAGAGTGATTCAGAGGATAAAGAAGTCAAACAATTTTGTAACCCGGGACAATACTGCCAGAAGAAAATTTTGAGTGAAAAACTGTGGTGTCAGTATCTAGTGTCTGAGTGGAGCAGGTCAGAGACAGAGTGCTGTGGTCGCAGGACTTAGTGGCGGGCTGAGCCACTTAGTCTTGCAGGACGAGCTTTAAGACATGGTTTTGTCTTAAAGGCGAGGTTGAAGACCTGTGATTTTCAGGGCTGAGACCGGTCCCACAGAAACGGCGTCTCTGACAGGCGAAGCGTAATCCAATTTGTGCCAAGACTTTGCCTACGCAACAGCGTGCTGTGAAATTTCAGAGCGAAAGACTTGACGAATATCGTTTACGATTGTAAACTGTACTCATCGATTACAAATGTAAACGGAACAGTCGTAGCTGGGAGGCACACTAATGAATAACATGTCAATGGACCACGAAATGAATCACGATGACACCAAGCACGACGACATGCAGATGTCAGGCAATGGCATGATGCACATGGGTAATTTGAAACGGAAGTTCTGGATCTCACTGATTCTCACTATTCCAATAATTTTGCTCACTCCCATGATGGGCGCACGATTACCATTCCAACTTTCCTTTCCGGGCTCCGATTGGTTGGTCGCCCTAATTGGAACAATTTTGTTTTTCTACGGGGGCGCACCCTTTTTCTTCGGTGCAATTGATGAGTTAAAGGCGCGCAAACCAGCGATGATGGCTTTAATTGCGATGGGGATTTCGGTCGCATATATCTATAGTATTTATGCGACAATTGCCAATAATGTATTTGACGTGCACCCAATGGTGATGAACTTCTTCTGGGAACTGGCGACGTTGATCGACATCATGTTGCTAGGGCACTGGATTGAAATGAACGCGGTGATGAATGCTGGCTCAGCCGTGGATTCACTGGCAAAATTGTTACCAAATACTGCACACAAAGTGATTAACGGTAAAGTTCAAGATGTTCAGGTGAACGAGCTTGCGGTTGGCGATCACGTATCCGTTCGCGCCGGGGAACAGATCCCGGCCGATGGTGTATTAGTGAGTGGAACCACGAGTGTAAACGAAGCAATGGTCACCGGTGAAGCCAAAAGCGTTGAAAAAACAACGGATGACAAGGTGATTGGTGGTTCTGTCAACGGGGATGGTACGTTTGAAATGGCCATTACAGGTACCGGTGATTCTGGATACCTCGCGCAAGTGATGGATCTAGTGTCAAATGCACAACAGTCGAAATCAGAACAGGAAAATATGGCGGATAAGGTTGCCGGTACGCTGTTTTATGCAGCTTTGTTAGTCGCAATCGTCGCCTTTGTCACATGGCTGTTCATTGGTAATTTGGCCTTAGCGCTATCCGTGGCAGTGACGGTCTTAGTGATTGCCTGTCCACATGCTTTAGGGCTGGCGATTCCACTGGTTGTTGCTCGTAGCACATCCATTGCTGCACGTAACGGTTTGTTGATTCGCAATCGTGACGCAATGGAACGGGTAAAAACTTTGAAATACGCATTAATGGACAAAACTGGGACACTAACAGAAGGTAACTTTGAAGTTCATGCTGTCGGTAGTTTAGTTGATGGTGTGAGCGATGACGATGTTTTAGCACAACTAGCCGGTTTGGAAAATGGTTCCAGCCATCCGCTGGCGGTAGGCATTTTGA
>DMZB01000141.1 GCA_003482405.1 Lactobacillus sp.
GAAATTGCTGATGTAATGGGATTACCATCAATCATGCGCATCGAAGCGTTTGACCATTCACACGAACAAGGAGCTGATCTAGTGTCGGCCATGGTCGTGTTTGAGGAAGGCCGGCCCAATAAGAAACTTTATCGAAAGTACAAGTTACGGACCGTTGACCATGCCGATGAAACGGCCAGCACGATGGAAGTCATCCGCAGACGCTATTCGCGGTTGCTGAAGGAACATGCTGACATGCCAGATTTGATTTTAATGGATGGTGGCGCCATTCAAATGAACGCGGCTAAAGATGTGTTGGAGAACGAAGTAGGACTCGACATTCCGGTTGCCGGGATGGTTAAAAATGATCATCACCGCACAGCGGACCTGATGTTTGGTGAAAATGATGAACATTTGAATCTGGACCCCAAGTCACAGGGCTTTTACCTGTTGCAGCGGATCCAAGATGAGGTGCACCGCTTTGCAATTACCTTCCATCGGCAGTTGCATAACAAAAATTCTTTGAGCTCACGGCTGGATAAAATTCAGGGTGTGGGACCCAAAACACGCGCTAAATTATTAAAAAAATACGGTTCTTTGAAAAAAATTGCCGCTGCACCAGTGAGCGATTTACACGAACTCGGGTTATCTGAAACGGTTGCACAGACAGTGCATGTTGCGGTAGCCGCAATGGTAACCGGTGAAGCCCAGCAATCGCTTAGTTATTTAGATCGGCAACAAACTATTTAGGATTACTTGAGCTAGGGTTACTTGAGCGTTTTAACTGCGAGGGTGGTCTACGTTCATTTGTCGGGTAGACCCCTAATTGTGTTTTGACCCGAGGTACTTTGCACTGTACAATGGTGTGAGCGAATTGTCCGAAAAAACGCTGGCATAAGTGTCAGCTAAGAACCTAGAAAATACGGGGAAACACAACATGGCATTTGTTGATAAAGCAACAATTGAAGTAAAAGCAGGAAACGGTGGTAATGGAATCGTTTCTTTTAGACGTGAAAAATTCGTCGCTAATGGCGGACCATTTGGCGGCGATGGTGGCCATGGAGGCAGTGTCATCATGGTGGTCGACGAAGGTTTAAGGACGTTAATGGACTTTCGATACAACCGCCATTACAAGGCCAAACACGGTGGCAATGGGATGACAAAGGGAATGACCGGTCGCTCGTCAGCTGATTTGTATGTTAAAGTGCCTGGTGGCACCATTGTGCGTAATCTGGACACAGACGAAGTTTTAGGTGATTTAACAGAACCCGGTCAAGAACTTGTCATTGCCAAAGGCGGCCGTGGTGGCCGCGGCAACATGAAATTTGCCACTCCTAAAAATCCGGCCCCAGAAATTGCTGAAAACGGTGAACCAGGGCAGGAATTAAGAATTGGTTTGGAATTACAACTATTAGCAGATGTTGGCTTAGTTGGTTTCCCATCAGTTGGTAAGTCGACACTCATGTCTGTCATTACTAACGCTAAACCAAAGATTGCTGCATACCACTTCACCACAATTGATCCAAACATCGGTATGGTTCGGCTAGACGATGGTCGTGATTTCGTTATGGCTGACTTACCAGGATTGATTGAGGGTGCAAGTGATGGCGTCGGACTGGGTTTTCAATTTTTACGGCATGTAGAACGCACCCGAGTCCTTTTACATTTGGTTGCGATGGCCGGCGATGACTTTCTTGATGAAGAAAATGCACTGTCTCCGATTGAGGCTTTTCATGCAATCAATAAGGAGCTGGGCAGCTACGATGAGAGTTTGCTAGATCGACCTCAGATTGTCGTTGCGACAAAGATGGATCTGCCTGGTGCCAAAGAGCGCTTTGAAGACTTTAAGGCAGCCCTAGCCACGGATAAAACGTTACCTAATCAGCCGCAAGTTATGGCAATCTCTGCTGTTTCACATGAAGGCTTAAAACCATTAATTCAGGCGACAGCAGCATTGCTTGATCAGACACCTTCATTTGTGCCACAGGCCGATGAAGACTTGGGCGTAATGTATCAGTTCCAAGAGGACGAAAAACCAGCGTTTGAGATCCAACACACCGACGACGGCATCTGGCTTTTGACAGGTGAAAAGATTGAACGGCTCTTTAAGATGACCAACACCCAGCACGAGCAAAGCATGGTTCGTTTTGCGCGTCAGCTTAGAACGATGGGTGTCGATGATGCCTTACGGGATGCGGGTGCAGCAGATGGAGATACAGTTCAAATCTTGGACTTTACGTTCGATTTTGTTGAATAATCGTGTTTTGTTCATTTGCTTCGGCCATTTTTGAGTAGGAACGAGTAGGGGTTAGCACATGCAAGGAACAACAACGTCGAGTCATCGACGTTACATAACAGGTATCGATGGACTGCGGACACTGGCTGTTTTGGGTGTTATCGCATACCATTTATTGCCAGCGGCACTTCCAGGTGGATTCCTGGGTGTGCCCATTTTCTTTGGTTTAACAGGCTACCTGGTGACGGATAGTTTTTTGAATTTAATTAATAAAGGCACGTCGTTAGCAGTTAACCATTTTTATAAACGTCGCATTCAACGCTTGTATCCGGCACTGGTTGCCATGCTTGCGCTGACGAGCACGTACATTACGCTGTTCGCACGGCAACTTTTGGTTGGTCTACGTGGGATTATCGTGACAAATCTGCTGTATGTTTACAACTGGTTTGAAATTAATCACGGTCAGTCTTACTTTGATCGTTTCAATGGCGAGTCACCATTTACACATTTGTGGACGTTGTCGATTGAAGGACAGTTTTATTTGTTCTGGCCGTTTATTATTTGGGGATTAGTTAAGCTGTTCAAACGCCGTTCACGGGTCGCCGCTGCACTGATGGTTGGTGCAGTGATATCTGCAATCTTGATGATGGTTCTTTACAAGGATGCGAATCAAGTCAACCGGGTTTATTACGGTACGGATACGCGTGCTTTTTCGATCTTAATGGGTGCCGCACTAGCTGCCGTTTGGCCATCGCAACACTTGAATGGGTCATTGCAGGCGTCAGGACGTCACTTATTAAACTGGATTGGCGCGGTTAGTTTGGCTGCCATGGTTGTTCTTTATTGGATCATGACGGGGACTTCAGCCTTCACATACCGTGGTGGCATGTTTTTGTTCTCGTTATTTGCGACCGTCATGATTGCGGTCATCGTCCATCCGGGGGCTAGTTGGAACAAATGGTTATCCAATCCGGTGTTTAGTTGGGTTGGTAAACGTAGTTACGGGATTTATCTTTATCAATTTCCGGTGATGGTCTTTTATGAGTTACGCGTGGTTAATATTGCGCAGCATACGATTTTAAATGCCTTGGCAGAGTTGATTTTAATCCTGTTGATGGCCGAGTTATCGTACCGCTTTATTGAGCAGCCGATTGCCCACGGGACGTTCAAAAACTGGTTACGAACAATTCGTAATCCTGGGCAATGGCGGCAACAACTACCGCTTGTGGTCACAAGTGCTGTGATGGTGTTGGCCTTAGCAGTAACGTCAGTCGGTTTTGCTCAGGCAACGCCAAGAAAACAACCACCGACAGATGCAGTTGCCAAACACATTAAGTCAGCCGGAAAAAAAGCGGCCAAAAAGAACCGGGAGATTGCAGACCAAAAAGCAGCCTTTAATGCGTCAAGTTCAGCAGAATCACGGACTAATGCAGAGGCAAGTAAGCAGTTATCTGCGACACAAAAGCGTTTGGCTACAGCGTATGGGCTTTCGCCTGCTACGATGCTAGCCGCTTCGCAGACTTCATTGACAGCGGTTGGTGATTCAGTGTTGGTCGATAATGCGGATAGTTTGCAACAGGTATTCGGTCACGCATACGTTGACGCCAAGGTTGGCCGACAAGTTTGGGAAGCACCGGCCGTGATTCGTTCGCTGAAAAAGCGGCGTCTATTGGCCCCTAACGTGCTGATTAATTTGGGGACTAATGCACCGCTGACGCAACCGCAAATTGATGCTGTTTTGAAGGCAGTTGGTCCAAAGCACAAAGTGTTCTGGGTCAACACGATGGTACCGACAAAAACGTGGCAAAATCAGGTCAACGATTTGATTTTGAGTAACGCTAAAAAATCGAAGCAAGTTTACCTGGTTGACTGGTATGGCGCCAGCCACAATCAAGCTAGTTGGTTTGGACCAGATCATGTGCATCCAAACCCTCAGGGAAGTATCGCCTACACGAGATTAGTCACAGACACAATTATCAAAAAAGGCACCACCCAGAAGTAATGTCATTGGGC
>DMZB01000238.1:0-1008 GCA_003482405.1 Lactobacillus sp.
CTTCTGCATCAGCATAACCAATTCCAACGCTAACCACTTCACCTTGTACTTGATGGTGACGAAGTCGGCCGGCAACCTGATCAGCAATCTCGCTAAGCACGACTTCAATCTCCCTTGCCTGCGTGTAATCACGCATGAGTACCTGACTATTGCCATAGCCTTTGTTCTCAGCGCGTGGCAAATAGCGACGAGTCAAATCCGAGTAATCAATACCCCATGAATGGAAATACAAGGCATCGCCGAGAACGCCGAAGCGTTGATGTAATAGCAGCCGATCGGTGTGTGAAAGATCATAGAGGTTGTGAATGCCTATTGCGTTAAGCATTTTTGCGGTACGGCTGCCAATTGACCATAAATCGGCTAAGTCATGTAGTTGCCATATGGTTTCGGGAACCCGGTCGTAAGTCCAAGTGGCTTGCCACGGAGCGGCCTTCTTGGCTTCGTTATCGAGGGCCAGTTTTGCCAGTAGAGGATTCTGACCAATCCCAACGGTCGTGATAATACCAAACTGATCAAACACCTTCTTCTGTATTTGGGTAGCAATTTCTTCATTTGAACCAAAGAGGTTGTGAGAGTGGGTAACATCAATAAAAGATTCATCAATAGAATAGGGATACCAGTGAGCATCATCTGTGAATTGTCGGTAGATACGATTGATCCCATAATTCTTACGAATGTAATCCGCCATCCGTGGTTCAGCAAGCTCTACTTGCATATCGTCCCTTAGCTGAAAACGGCGTGTACTCAGTCCTACGTGGTAACGCTTCTTACAGTTGGGGCTAGCAGCCAGCACCAAACCACCGGGAGAATCACCTTTGCTAAGCACGGCAATATCAGCTGCCAGCGGGTGAATGCCGCGTCGAATGGCCTCAACTGATGCGTAAAAGGACTTGCAGTCAATACACATGATGTCGTGTACCGGTAGTCTCGTTGGATCATCTAGTGGCGTGGTCATGCTAATGCCCACCACCGATCAGGATTGAGCAAAGCTACGTTACGAATATCAGC
>DMZB01000238.1:1194-2522 GCA_003482405.1 Lactobacillus sp.
GCGCCCTCAATATCTGGTAGCAACCGATCATCGTAGGGTGTGCCAATTTGAACGGCTACGATTTTTGCATTTTGCCAGGCATCTTCAAGGATGTCGCTAATGGTTTCTTGAGACTGTTCTGGCTTTGGTTCGACAGGACGTTCAGAAATGGAAGCTTTCTCCATATAGGCAGAATGATCACTGAGAATCCAACCGAGCCATTTCTTCATGCACCGATCAGGATAAAGCCACTTTTCTCGCGGCACATTGTTTTCCATAATACTGACCTCCTTTATGTATTTTATAGTTATTATACAAACACACGTTCTCGATGGCAAACATACGTTTGCCTAAAACCGCAGGACGTTTTATACTGAAATTGAAAGACAACAGTAAAAAAGACATGTAGGATGACATGTCTTTTGCTGAAGCCTTGCTATGAATTGAATCTTGTTTTGAGGAGGAAGCATAATGGATTGTGAAGAATTTGAAACGTATTTGAATGCTAATAGTCGTGTGGTTGCTATTTTCCGCAGCCAGGCTTTGACTTACCAACATAGTAGAAATCGTCAGCGTTCTGCATCAAAGCGATGGAGTGAAACAGCTGTAACAAGTGCTGTCGATAAAATGGTCAGTCAGTTTATTGACAACGTATACGATAAGCTCAAAACTAACATTAAAGAAAATAAGTTTCAGCCTTATGACAGTTGGGTTAACTTTATTGAAGGTAACGAAGTGTTAGATAATTTAGAAGAAACGGTGTCGGAAATTGAATTTGACGAAGAGTAAAGCCAGCCATTCTTCGACTTAATCCATTTGTTTTTCCCCCTATGTTTGATAATTCAGACTTGGTTATGTTGTTGAATCTTAGAACCTGTCTAGTATCTGCTGAATCTGGTAGAATTGTGGAAAACCGACTGAGGAGTTTGTCATGCCAGATTATCCAAGCAATATTTCTCGAGCGCAATTTGCGTTAATACAACCTGATTTAGAAAACTTCCGCAAGCATACAAGACCGCGTCGTTATGATCTTTATGACGTATTCAATGCCATCCTTTACTCGCTTACTACAGGGTGTCAATGGCGTGAATTACCGCACGATTTCCCGGAATGGCACACTGTCTACCGCTATTACGATATGTGGCGAGATAAACCAGACCCGACAGCTGATTCGCTATTAGAAAGGCTTTTAAAAAAACTGTCGCTTCCTATCGTTTTGCACAGGGCCGATCGGCCCGAACGTCGTTTGTGATTGTTGATGCTCAAAGTGTTAAAACCACTGATTTAACGAAAAATAGTGGCTACGATGGCGGCAAAAAGATTTCAGGGATTAAGCGTCATATGGCGGT
>DMZB01000336.1 GCA_003482405.1 Lactobacillus sp.
CCATAGATACGTCGTTTGTGTTACTGATGTTAGCTTTGAAACTCAAATCAGGTCATACCAACAAATTTTCATTTAACTAAGAAATCTGGCCCACATTTTATTTTTTCTCAGCGAACCAACGCAGGCTTTTTTGAATCGTATTTCCAGCCTGGAATTAAGTACTGCATACTTCGTGAATCGTCACGATCATAATAGATTGCATCTATTTTTTTGTAGAGTTTATTCGCTGCAAGTACCTTATCCATATTTAGTTCGACACCAAGTCCAGGTCTAGTAGGCAGTTCTATTTCGCCGTTTTGAATCAGCGGGCTGTCTTTCAACAGTCCTTGACCATCCTGCCAAATATAGTGTGTATCAACTGGGGTAATTTGACCTGGGGCCGCAGCAGCAACTTGAACGTAGGTCGCTAAAGTAATGTCAAAGTGGTTATTGGAGTGTGATCCCCAAGTCATTCCCCAATCGTTCAACAACTGAGCCATTCGAATTGACCCATTTAGTCCCCAAAAATGTGGATCTGCCAACACGATATCAACGCTCTTAAGCGCGGCAGCATGTTGAAACTGTCGCCAATCAGTCGCTATCATATTGGTGGCAACTGGCACATGCGTCGCCATCTTAAACTCACTTAAAGTCTCACGTCCTGAATAGCCATTTTCTGGACCACAAGGATCTTCCATATAAGTGATGGAAGATTTATAATCATTGACCACTTGAATGGCGGTGTCTTCACTCCACGAGCCGTTTGGGTCAATATTGATGTGCGCCGTCGGAAAAGCATCGTGTAAGGCTCCAACAGTTTCCATTTCAATACAAGGGTCCAATACGCCTCCTTTGAGTTTGAAATTATGAAAGCCATAACGGCCCTGTGCCGCTCTTGCCTCTTCCACAATCGCCTGTGGTGTCATTGCCATTTTCCTGCGCAAACGTCCCCACTCATCAGATTGATCGTCACCTTGTATGTAAGGTAGATCCGTCTTTTTAGAATCTTCGATGTAAAAGAGGTAACCTAGAAACTCAACTTTCTGTCTCTGAATGCCATCCCCCAGCAGAGCCGCAATCGGTAAGTCGAGAAATTGACCCAATAAGTCCATTAGCGCACATTCAATGGCTGTCTCAGACTGAACAACATACTTGAGCTGACTAATGTCGAGACTTTGAATACCTTCTCCGGAATCATCTTTCTTTTGCCCATTCAGTTGACGCAATTTATTCACGACATCACGATAGTCACTGACGGTCTGACCAATCACATGAGGCGCATAGCTTTCGAGCTGTTGACGGGTGTATTCGCCGCCGTGAATTTCACCAATGCCCGTATGTCCAAGTGAATCAGTTAAAACGACAAGATTTCGAGTAAAATACGGTGCATGACACCCTGACAACGTGAGCGTCATACTGTCATAACCTGCCACTGGATAAACCTGCATTGTTTTAACGATTGGAGCAGCCATAATCATTCCTCCTGGAAAAACCTTCTTCTCATCGATAAATATAACAACGCTCTAACGAAATACACCAAGAGCAAATCCAACGATCGTCCAAGCTATATTCATTCCCCAAAGTTTCCAAAAACTGTACTTAACATAATTTGCCAACGGCATTTTTTCTGTCAAATCTGTAGCCACATAAATTTGAGGCTGGGCAACTGGTGACACCATTGCACCAAAGTTCATGAACATCGTCATAATGACGACATCTGTGGAAATGCCATACTTTGCTGAAAATGCTGCCACAATCGGAATAAGCGCGTAGAACCAGGTATCGTTTGTGAAAACGAACATAAGTGGTGTCGCAAGCATTGCCAGAATCAGGTAGACCCATGGTCCAATGGCTGCCGGAATAACGGCCATTAGAACCTTGACCATCTCATTTAACATCCCTGAATATTGCATGACCCCTACAACAACACCTGATAAAAGAACGGCTGGTGTGACAGGCCATAAATTACCGTAATATTTCTTCAACAGTTTAGATTCCAACTTTTTATCACGATAATTAAGCATTATCGAAATCACAAGACCAACTGCAAAGACAAAATATTGTGGAAGTGCTGGAAAGGCACAAAGACAAAAGATAACAAGACCAGTTAAAATCAAATTTGGAATAAACATTTTAGGGCGCGAAAGTTCTGTGTCCTTGATCATGCCAACCAATTCTTCACGACTAATCTCTACTTTGTTCTTTTGATTCTTCATTTGCCGGAATCCGAGGAAAGCTGCAAAAGCCAACAATGCAATCATGCCAATAATTTGAACCGGTAGCATATGTAGAAATAACACAGTCGACGCATTTTTAGTTGTCGTTAGACTGGCAGCACGTAACATTCGTGAATCCCAAGGTTTAGAAGTCATCAAAATAACTGATGCGGAACACAAGAATGGCAAAATCTGTAGATTGATATTGAACTTTTTATACAAAGGCAGCATCAGTGGAATCGTAATCAGAAAAACTGAGAGCACGGAACTATCAAGTTCACAGATAGAAGCAACAACGACAGTCAGCATACAAATAATCGGTGCGGTAAGCCGAACTTTCTTTAAAATGCCCTTTACGATGTAATCGAACATACCAGCATCACTCATCAACGTAAAATATGGCATTGAAAACATCATCATCAGAGCAATTTGATAAGTCTTTAGAATCCCCTTACTAACATAACCACTAATTTGGGTAATGTTGGCCCCGACCAAAACCGCAAAGATGATGGGAATAACTGTAAAACAAAAAATAGTGCTAAATTTTTGTTTCATCAAGAGTACGGTAATCAAAATCATCATCGCAAATCCCATAAACGCAAGGTAACTCACATTATCTCCTCCTTTTTGTGTACAAATGAGCAAAAATAAGCAAAGCTTTTAAAGCGCTTTCAGAGATTAAGTATAGTGATGGGCTGCGATAATATTAAGATACTGAAGGACACAATATAAATTGGATTATCTGGCTTTTTTATTATGTGTAACAAATCACAAATAACTGAATTATTCAATTATTGTTATGCTGAATTTTCTATCTAAATTTCGAATAATAAGCGATTTTAATTCGGTCTTTTTTGAAATTTGTTTCTCTATCGAGGTGCGGAGTATAATCAAAGCATTATTAATGCAGGAGGTCCAACCAATCTTTCATGGCAAATCGTGGATTAGATATCAACAATCTTGTTGTTAAAAGTAGTCAAGCCGAGTTACAGCACATGGGCGAAAAGTTGCGCGATAAAGTTTCGTTTGACGCGCTTGGCACCTTTAAACACACACAGCGTGACCCAACGTTCTTGATGCAGCGAATTTCTGACATGTTGGTGCCTGAGTTGCTGCCAGAGCGTTACCGGCATATG
>DMZB01000163.1 GCA_003482405.1 Lactobacillus sp.
TCCCGGGCTTCGGCATCACTCTTACTAAAACGCGATCCTATCCGCAGAACCCTGCGCATAACCCGAAGCTGTCAGTGCACAAGCAAAGACCACTTGTACACAGCCACCTCCACGTTATTGCTCAGGTTCTACCGCGGACAGTCACGCTCTCTTCTGCATTACCCAGGCGTCTTCGACTGGGCGGTCATAATAGTTTGGGCGGCGCATGATTGTTTTGAAACCGACGGCCTTGTACAGGTTAAACGCTGGTTCATTATGAACGCGGACCTCTAAGGTAACAACTACGCCAGGTTCATATTGTGATAACCATGTCGTTAACAACCGTTTGCCGAGACCGCGGCCCTGATATGCAGAAATAACCCCAAGATTTGTCAGTTCCAGTTGATCGATCACCATGGTGCCGCTTAGAAAACCCACTGGCTCATGATTAACCTTGAGTAACCAATAGACACTTGTCGGTGTCTTGATGTTCTCTTCAATCACCGGCTCAGACCACGGCGCACCCGTTGGATAGGCTTGTGCACCCAGTCGTTCAATCAACCTGGCCCCTGCCGAAACATCGTGGGGATGAAACGGTTCGCAAACGACCTCATTAGCCATGCGGCTGTTCGCCTGCCTTAACCAATGGCACCATCATGTCGACTGCATCCTCGTGGTCACCAAAGTAGTAGCCACGCTTGATGCCAGTTTGTTTAAAGCCAAGTTTGCGATACAAATTTTGCGCTCGCTTGTTACTGATACGGACTTCGAGCGTCACTTTACGCATTCCCATGTGGCGCGCTTTACGAATCAGCGCCCGCATCAAAAATTCCCCTAATCCGTCGCCTTGCCAATCAGGCAGCACCGCGATGTTCGTGATATGCGCGTCCTGACGTTGCAAGTCAAACGAACATCCGGCAAACGCAATCAATTGGTCATTTTTACGGATAACTAAATACAAACGATCCTGTTTTCGTTTAAGTTCATTTTCGAAAGCTTGTGCATCCCACGGCGTCTTACCGTCATACACCGCACGTTCAACGGCAACAATTTCTGGAACATCAGGAAATTGAGCACGCCCCAAAAAATACTGGGTTTCGCGAATCATTAAACGATGATTCTTAATGTCCAGATCTTCAACTTGTTGCTGACGAACGTCACTCGCAAAATGACGTCGGTACCATTTTTGAAACGATTGCTTATACTTCTTCAACATAATTTGTGTGGTCTTCTCCTGGATGTGCGGCCGCCCACTGTGCTTCAGCGGGTGACAAACGTAAATACTGAGGAACAAAGGCATCAATATCATTGACAGGCGGTAGGTCTAATCCTAATTGACCCAAAACACCAGCATCAGGTAAATTTGCGTCCCCCGTCGTAAAGGTTGCTTGCAACGTTAACGCTTCTGCCAGTGCGTCATGATACCGATCAAGCTCACCGATGAGTTGCACTTTGTGTCCGGTGGCGTTCAACTGTGCAGTCCAATCCGGAATATTGGTGTGTTGATCTGCAATAACGCTGACTGGTTGCCCATTTTTAATTTGATACAGTCCGGCGTACAATTGCGTGTTACGAGCATCAAAAATAGGACTCACAAACGTCCCCTCCGTTTGCACGCCACCTGCCAATACGGCTAGGCTCGACACACCGACAAGATCAATGTGTAAGGTTGACGCAAGTGTCTTGGCCGTAGTGACGGCAATCCGTAACCCAGTGTATGAACCGGGCCCTTGGGCTACTACAACACGGTCCAAGTCGTCAGGCTGCCAGCCTTGTGCGGCCATCAAATCTGTCACAGTTGGCATCAATTGCACGCTGTGGTCCAGCTGAGTAGCCGTTGTTTTTTTGGCAATAACGGTTCGATCCATTAATAATGCGACACTCATTGGTCGATTTGATGTATCTAATGCAAGTACCTTCATGTAATGCCCGACCTTCCGTTCATGTTCTATAGACAGCAATAATATTAACACATATCACCAGACAGCGTGAATACCCTCGTTTGGGCTAACCGGATCGCAACGCATTCACGAAAAAAACTTCGTCACTTATCAACGAAGTTTTTTCAAACGTAAATCAAATTAGCAATCAAACACAGTGTTTTGCATCACTCAGAGTCTAACGGTCTTCGTAACCCTTTGGATGACTTTGAGTCCATGCCCAAGCTGTTTTAATGATATCGTGAACATCGTCATACTGAGGCTTCCAGCCCAGGATGTTACGAGCATCTTCTGATTCGGCAACTAGTGAATCAGGGTCTCCAGGACGGCGTGGTGCAATTTTAGCAGGGATTTCCTTACCAGTCACTTCACGCGCTGCTTCAACCATCTGCTTAACGGAGAAACCAGTAGAAGACCCAAGGTTAAAGGCACGACTGTCGTTTCCTTCGTCCAAGTACTTCAATGCCAAGATGTGCGCATCAGCCAAGTCCAAGATGTGAACATAGTCACGCACGTTGGTCCCATCTGGTGTGTCATAGTCATCACCATACATGTCGATGTGGTCGCGTTCGCCTAAGGCTGTTTGCAAAATAATCGGAATCAAGTGTGTTTCTGGATGGTGGTCTTCACCGATCGAACCATCAGCCTTCGCACCAGCGGCATTGAAGTAACGCAAAGCAACCCATTTAATCCCGTAAGCCACGTCACACCAGTGGATCATGTGTTCCATGATCAGCTTACTTTCACCATAAGGGTTGATCGGTTCTTTTTTGTCGTCTTCATGAATTGGAATTCGTTCAGGAACTCCATATGTAGCGGCTGTTGATGAGAAGATCATCCGTTTGCAACCTTGTTCGTGCATCACTTCAAGTAATGTGATCATACCGTAAACGTTGTTATCAAAGTACTTTAACGGATCTTTCATCGATTCTGGCACAATTGAGAAAGCATCCATGTGAATCACGCCATCGATATTTTCTTTTGTAAATACGTCAGTCAGAAATTCACGGTCCCGTGTGTCACCTTGGTAAAAACGCGCGTTACCATTAATGGCCTTGCGATGACCTGTAGACAAGTTATCCACAACCACCACGTCGTAACCTTTTTCAATTAAACGGTCCACCATGTGTGAACCTACGTAACCAGCACCGCCGGCAACTAAAATTGACATCTTGTTTTCCTCCAAATCCTTAACATCTTTTTCTATCATAGCATAACCACATGCCTCAAAACAGCGGACCACAAACACAGCGCTCAAAACCGATGGCTAACATGGCGTTATTCCGTTGTTGATGCGGATAATGGCCGCCACGTTAGCGTTGCTTCTGCATACCGTTCGTTGTCACCACTGATTCGGTGATGTGTGGTGACTGTACCATCGTCATTTTGTGTTGGATTTGTTGCGTCACTGTGCACGACATGCCCATACCGGACTTCGTTTTCAAACCGAATTGCCAAGTGGCACAGCTCATGAGCCGTTAAAAATTCCTCGCCCAGTGCGTCCATCATCCAGTCAAAGTAATGGGAATTATTCACGTGATGATTCGTATCAAGGTCAAAGTAACGGACGCGATAATCTTTTCTCGTTGTCGCTTCACTATCGTCAATAGTTGTTGGCCGCGTCAAACGCGGAATCCGTTTGACAACCTCAGAATGATAAGGCGCCACTGCATCGTTGGGAATAGCGACCATCTTGCGGGCTGCCAAATCCATCACAACACAAATTGTATCAATGTGCACCAGTTCATTACCCTGTTCATCTTTCAAGAAAAATTGGCGGTAAGCAAAGTAGCGATTATTAGAAGTTGCTTCCGTAATCAAATGCACCTTTTCGTGATCGCGTGGAAAACGTTTGATCGTCATCTCATACTGAGCAATCACCCAACCGTAACCCTGATCAAGCATGTAGTCTGTCCCAACCCCAAAGTGATCTGCTTGATCATAGGAGACTAAAACGAGCATGTTGATCAGCATGCTCAGCGTGGCCTTGCCTGTTAGATCCGTTTCATAATATTCAATCTTGTGTGTTTCCTCATATCGGTTTTGATCCGTCATTTAATCGTCCTCATTCAAGTGGTGATAGGTGGCGTAAACTATCTGCTTGCGTAAATCACGAGCCTTCGCCACAGCCTTGATTGCATCATTAGTCTTCGCACCCTGATTAATTAGTGCCGTCA
>DMZB01000027.1 GCA_003482405.1 Lactobacillus sp.
AGCCGCTTCAAAGGCGGTGGCAGAAATTTAATAAACGATTTTAGCTCGTCCTGTGACCTCTACCAAAGTTACACAGGGCGTCTTTTTTTATTTGTGGTGCTTATCGATATAGCTGAGTAGCGCGATTAAAAACGTGCCAAACAGCAACATCAACTGGAATGTTTATAATTGATTCAAGAAAATCTAAAAACGATTTTTTTCAGTGATCGAATATTAACAGAATAAGCTTAGAACTGTGTCTTTAGTGCTCACTTTTGTATGCTAACCTAAAGTTTAACAAGTGTTGCCACTTCCGACCCAGATGTTTTGAACAGAACATTAGGTTGTAAACGTGGTGTTGGTGAAATGTAGTCGTATGGCTCCCCTGCAAAAGTTTTAAGCACTGCCATTAGGATATGGCGCATACCAGCAGGTGGAATCGCCATACCAATTTGTTTCCGCACAGATTCTTTACCACCAATGAAGTGATAATTATCAGGAAAGGTTTGCAGTCGTGCACGTTCACGGTTGGTTAATGCTCGGTTTTCCTTCCAGTGATACATATGGGTACCACCGCCTCCAGATCCGGTAACAGTATATGACGGCTTATTACGGTCTAGGCGCTTATAGATATTTGAAAGCCGAGCTCCCTTGACGTTTAGACGCAGACTTTCAGGAATTTGGTGCGACCAAGCATTACCACCTTCTGGGATATAGGACAACATCTTAATAGTCGAAGCCTTGTGACGTGTTAATTCGTTATTAAACGCGTCTGCTGGAATCGGTGGATTAGTTAGAGCCTCGCCAGCGGTAACATAGTCATCTGGATTGGGTGTGGTCGGGGCAGGTACGTGAAATTTAATGCCTTGACTAGCCAGATCATTGCGAATACCAACAATTAATATACGATGCCGGGCCTGTGGAACACCGTATTCCTCAAACTTATAGAAGTTTGGCGTTAGTGTGTAACCAACATCGGCTAATGATTTGAGAATTTGAATGAAAGCATCACCGTCGTTGGCAGAGGTTAGGCCACCGACGTTTTCGGCGATAAAAACCTTTGGGTGAAACTCCTTTAATGTTTTAACTCCGTAAGTATATAGTGGACCATATGTTCCATCTAACCCCTTTTGCTTGCCGACAACGGAAAAATCATTGCAAGGGAATCCGAAAATCAACGCATCCATATCAGTCAGTAATTGGTGATTAGTAAGATCGAGTTTCCTTACATCTTCGCAGTAAACGGTAGTCGCCTTAGGGTTATTAAGAATGTTCAGTTTATAGGTATCAACAGTATCTTTATCAAATTCATTTGCCCAGGCATGTTGATACCCCCATTTTCTGCCCTTAGTATCGATAAAGTGCGAAGTTTTAGCAGCATATGCGCCACCACCAGGTCCAGCGAATAATTCAGCAGTTCTAAATATCATAGTGAACACCTCCATGAGTTCAGCATATCGAACAAGTGTTTTGGCATATGCCTATGCTAAAAATCATACGACTTTTTATTACATATTGCAAGCTCTAATAGGCGTGATTAATATGCTTTATTGTGGGAAAATGGAGAATAATAGGAGGACTAAAAATGACAATTTTATACTCTAAAGTACCACCGATGCCATTTGGGGAGAGTTTACCACTTATTTCTGATCAGTTAGTAAAAGAGGCAAGTACAGCTTCGAGAATTGATATTGCAGTAGGCTATGTTTCGGTAGATGGATTGGATAAACTAGACTCATTGGTTTCAAATGGGAATATTAAGCAGATCTGTCTGGTTGTTGGTATGTATCTGGAAAGTGGTATTCCAGAAAGTATCTACAATCGAGTACGTTTACTACATAAAAAATGGCAAGATACAGGAAAAGGTGAAATCCGCTTTGTGAACAATATGAGCTATCATGGCAAGGCTTATCTCTTTTGGCAACCAAACCAACAAGGCAATGATGAATTAAAGTCGGCGGTATTAGGATCAGCTAATTTAAGCGTGCTAGCACCGTTGGGATCTGTTGCTCGCCAATATGAACTGGCAACCACAATCACCAATTCTAACCAACTGCATGAATTGTCTACTCATATTGAGAAATTGAAAACCAGTTGCACCGTTTCTGCCACCAATTTAAACGATTTCAAGGTAATCCACGAGCGGATCGAAGTGCTTGGCGGGATCGAAGAAGTTTTGGAAACGACCGAAAGTGAACAGGATATGTATCGTTCACTGCAGACTGATATTGAGATTAGGATTCCAATTAAAGCCCCATTAGCTACTAATCGTTTTTCTACCGCCCGGCATGATTACGCGCGATCAAATATCAATGTGGCCTATGGTAGCGGTCGATATAACAAATTGAGTGGTGGTGGTGAGCCCAGAAATTGGTACGAGGTTCAAATTACCGTAAATAAGACGATCTCTACTCAGCCAAACTACCCTAAAAATAAGCCTTTTTGGATTGTTACGGACGATGGTTATAAATTTGAGGCGCATACCACTGCCGATAACAATAAACAACTGACGGCTTATGGTAAAACTGGTAACGATCGAGTTTTTGGGCGCTGGATCAAGGGACGACTGGCTACAGCTGGATACGTCAAACCAGTCGATAATACAACTACCGATACGGAACGTCTCGGCGTTGTAACGCAAGAAATGTTAAATGCTGCCCAAATGCGCGTGATGGTTCTTACTAAGACATCTACACAAGAATATGGGGTGGTATTCAATCGATTAGCCCCAACACCACGAAATAAGAAAGGTGCTTTAGACAAGAAACATTGGACACGGGAATTGCTAGACGTCTGGACAGTTCACTTTGAAGGTGAGAAAAGCTAATGGGATATCTTAATAATTACCTACAACAATTTCGTGATGCAGGTAAAGATGAACTTGCAAACAGCATAGAAAAAACGTCTCGACGTATAGGCAAAAAATACATCAGCCATTTCACCTATACAACACATGAAATGGGATTGCTTTTTGGCAATATTCAAAGTGGAAAGACGGGACAAACATTTGGCATTATCTGTGAAGCTGCTGATTTGGAATTTCGCTACTTCCTACTGATGACAACGGACAGCAGACTCCTACAAAAACAAACGCTTGAACGCGCACAACATGATCTGCCTGAATTTGCGATCTGTAGCGAGAATGATGAAGAAAGGTTCAGAAGCGCAAAAAATCAGCCGGTACTAATTATTGTAAAACAGAATACACGTGTTTTACAGGCATGGGTTGATCGATTCCGTAATTCTCAAAAACTGAAGGGAAATGCATTATTCATCGTTGATGATGAAGCTGATGCTGCTTCAGAAAATACAAAGGTTAATCAAAAAAAG
>DMZB01000118.1 GCA_003482405.1 Lactobacillus sp.
TTTTAAACTGCCCTTGACAATTAAAAGCAACGGCTATACTATCAAGACTAATGATAAGACATATGGAGCTTCAACAAGTGCAGCATTCGGTGTAGTATTGGCCAAGTCTTCATCAAATCCAACTATTAAACATTTTTGGTGGGGGATTAGGGTGTATATGCACAATAAGACAGCAGTAAATAAAGAGATAGCAGAATTCAAAAATGGTCAAGCTATTGCTGAATTTGGATCACTTGTATCTCCACCAGTCGGAGTTACCCTTTCTGTCTATTTTAGCAATATAGCAGATCACCTGACTAATATGAGAGATGCTCACCCGCATAGTAAACTTTATATGGACATTAATCGTTTTGGCGCTTATAAAATCAAAACGTATTAATTTAGAGAGCCTGTCTAAATTATGTTCCATAGTGCTAATACAAATAAGCAACGTCTAGGAGGAATATAAATTGTCATTAACTGAATTGGGAAGCTTTGTACTGCTTATCTCATTGGTATACTGGTGGTTTTTAATGTGGCATTCATTTAAACTAACCAGGAAAACGTTAGTAATTTTAAATACCGTTGGCACTGCCTTAATGACCGTTTTGACGTGGCCCATCACCTATGGAATGTTACTGATTCCAATTTTAATTATTTACGCTATATCGACTTTTATCATCTTTAAATTACCACTGGCAGCCAAATAGTATGAGAAAAAGCTTTTGGCTTCGCACAACCCTAGTTGTAATTCTTTTAATCATACTGTGGGCAAGTAATCACTACGATTTTCCATATCATGATTTAGTTGGTTATATTCTGGTTGTTGTTGGCGTATTAGTTGGGATCTTAGGTGATCGTGTTGACAGTAGTAGGAAAAAATAAGAGGCTGTGACATAAGTCTCCACAAATAAGGCGGTCCAGTGAGAATCTTCGGATTCTCACTGGACCGCCTTTTGATATAATGGAAAATAAAAAAGGCATCGGTCACACCCGATACCCACAGAAACAATCATGGTAGCGATGCCTTTGGGAACTAAGTTATTTGATCAAGTTGGCGCAGTTTCGGTTACTTTGATTGGACTCTTAGTCATGGCAGCTAGTTTACTGCTCTTGTCGTTTATCACCACCACAACGCCTAAAGCTGTTATCATTACTTTCCTAGTGATCAACGGTGTTGGTTTTGGGTTCTCTTCGGTTTCGTTAGTGGTCTTGGTTAAGCATTTGCCCAAAAATAAAAGTGGGATTGTTTCAGGAATTGTTAATGCAGCGCGTCAAATTGGCACCTGTTTAGGAATTGCAATTCTAGTAATGGTCTTTGATAATAATGTCAATACAGCTAAGAAGCTGTCTAAGATCTCATCACGAATATGACCGGCCCCCTTCGGGGTGTTTGTTACTTCACCTTGGAAACACACTTGCTTATTTGAATCCATTCCACAATAATCAAGCTTCAATTTTGAAACATCAATACCAACATTCAAGTTCATTGATTCAGACCTCCTTTCCGTTCTTATTTTGGATAGGCTTGGGTGCTGTGTGATACTCCCTAATTATGAATCTTCAGAACATCCTCGCAATTTATGAGTAGACAAGTCATCCAATGACTAGCTGCTTGATAGAACGCGAGCTATCAAAATCATCAGCTAACACTACAGCTTGTGGTTTGAACTTAAACAATTCATCTGGGCGGCATTCTTAAAATGTAGATAAACTACAGGAGGCGAAAGCCTATACCAGTTGGATCCGAATCCAATGAACAATTAGAGAATATCACACAGCATCCAAACAGCGAAGCTGGTCAATACTTGAATACATTTTTAATAATACGAGGAGTGGTAAAAATGAGAACTCGGCGTATAATGCTGACTAGTGCGATCATTATCTGCGTCCTGTTAATATTTGTCTCAATCAATGTTGCACTCATCGGCTTGACCCTGGTATTGTCGTGGACAAGCTATCAGCTACTGATCAAAAAAGACTATACGCTGCTGCAGACTAGCATATTTCAAAACGTCTCACTTAGGATGCCTGATTTTGACAAATTAAGTCAGGAACAAATTTCAACCTATCAGCGGACAGCTTATCGGGTTGGCTGGTGGATCCTGGCAAGTACGATTGCCTGTGTTATTGTGCTGATTTGTTTGAATCTTTGAATTCGAAAAAATGATATTAAAAAAGTTCCGAAGCAAAATTGCTTCGGAACTTTTTTCGTGTATCCATTGAGGATTAATCTTCGTCGTCTTCCTCATCCAAGCCTTCTCGTGGTGTCTTACCAAGCAAGGCCTGCAGAGTAGCGATGTTGTGGTTGTTATCTTGCAGCAGGCCAACCAAATGTTGTGCCAAGACTGGACGGTCTTCTTTTTCAGCCAGCTTAATTGCCCGGGTGACAAACATGTTCTCAGTGTCATAGTCGTGGACGAAGTCGTTGACCAGCCACTCTACAGATTCATATTTGTTCTGGCCATTTTCTTCCAGCATGGTGTACTCTGTGAATTCCTTTTGGGTACTTGGCGTAATTAAGGCCTCATCGATTAAGACCGTGCCCAAGGCATCCTTTTGGTCGTACGCCTGCTTAAGTAAGTCGCCGAATAGGACTTTCAGCTGTTGGGCCGACATTCCCTTCACATACCATTTTGCCATCTGGAGTTTGTTGGATAAAACTTCCAAATTGGCAACGATGTGGCCGGTCATCGCACCAGCAGTTGGGGTATGGTGGTCGATATCTGCTTGCTTAACTTCTGCTTCAAATAATTTTTCGGGGGTTGCTGTTGTCATATTCTTCACCTATTTCACTTTCATTGATTGAACTTCATAGCCTAAATCAGTTACCGTGTCTGACAATTTGTCTGCGGAAATTTTATCGCCGTCAAAATCAGTTTTGACTTTGGCTGCATTGAACAAGACTTTGACGTTTTCCACACCATCCTGCTTTTCAAGTGCGCCCTTGATCTTTTGCATGCATGACGGGCATGACAGCGCGTCTAATTGTAAAATTGCTTTACTCATATTAATGACCTCCATCTTCTTTACTGTTTTAATGATAAATCATATTCGCGAACGGATAATTGATCTGGATCAAGTTTTGCAACTTTCGGTCGATAATTAATTAATCGCATTGCGTTGAAGATGACAACCAGGATACTGGCTTCATGGACAAACATTCCGCTGGCCATGTAAATAAATCCGAGAATCAAGCCAATCAGGAGGGCGACAACCGTCGCAATGGCGATGAAAATGTTCTCCTTGGTGTTGATGACCGTTTTTTTGGAAAGTCCATATGCATGGATCAATTCATCGAATCCTGATGACATCAAGACGACATCAGAGGTTTCAACTGCCACGTCGGTTCCACTTCCCATGGCAATCCCGATGTCAGCCGTCACTAATGACGGACTGTCGTTGATGCCGTCGCCGACAAAGGCAACCTTGTGGCCTTCCTGCTGGAATTGTTTAACGTATTCGACTTTTTGTTCCGGCAAAAGTTCTGCGTGGACTTCGTCAATGCCGATTTGTTCTGCAACGGCATTGGCTGTCTGCAGGTTATCACCGGTCAGCATAACCGTCTTCTTGATGCCGAGTGACTTGAGTGTCGCCAGGCTTTGCTTAACGCCTTGACGAATCACATCCGAGATACCAAGAATGGCTTGAATTTGCCCGTCGAAGGCAACGATAACTGTTGAACTGCCTTCGCCTTGGATGTTTTCCAAGTCTTGACGTTGTTCAGACGTCAAATCAACATTTTCATCGTTCATCATTCTCAAATTACCAATTAAAACATTTTTACCGTTGGCAGTTGCCTTAACGCCACGGCCTTTGACTGTGTCAGCATCGGCAACTTGAACGTCCTCAAACGGAATATGATGATCACCTGAGAATTTAACAACTGCTTGTGCCAATGGATGATCCGACTGCTTTTCAACGGCTGTGGCAATTTGCAAGGCCAACTGGTCTCTTGAGTAATCTTTGAACTGAGTAACCGCCGTTTTCCCTTCAGTCAGGGTCCCGGTCTTATCGAATACCAACGTGTCGACATTGGCAAAGGTGTTCATCACTTCACCGCCCTTGATCAAGAC
>DMZB01000058.1 GCA_003482405.1 Lactobacillus sp.
TAGTTGACTTTTGGTAGAAAAAAAGCGCGTGCGACGTAACGCGGTTAGTCCTTCTCAGGTAACACCAAAAAGCCGTCTATGAGTAAATTTCTCATAGACGGCTTTTGTGCGTTAATGAGCTAAGGGCTGGCGCTGTGTCGCACGTTTATGGCAATTTGCAAAAATTGCGGCAAACTGGTTATTTCCTAAACTCATTTTTCAATTAGTGATTGTGTTTATACTTCGCTTAAGCGTTTCGCTCATACATCAAAGTCACTGGCCCATCATTAACCAAGCTGACTTGCATGTCAGCCCCAAAACGTCCCGTAGCTAACGGAACTTGTGTCTGTAATTGCGTATTGAAATAGTGCCACAACGGTTCAGCCATTTGCGGCTGCCCGGCGTTGGAAAAGCCAGGTCGATTGCCCTTCGCTAAATCTGCATAGAGCGTAAACTGCGAGACCGATAAAATTTGGCCCGCAATATCTTTGACGCTAAGATTCATTTTCCCGTCAGCATCCGTAAAAATACGGCAATTTACAATTTTATGAGCTAAATAATCTGCTTCTGCCTGCGTGTCAGTGGGTGCAATGCCTACAAACAGCAACAAACCTTGATCAATTTGGCCAACCACCTGCTGATCAATGCTCACGCTGGCTTGTTTAACACGTTGTAATAGCACTCGCATTGAGTTTAATTTCCTCCATGTCATGCCACAACGGCATTATTAATGTGTCGCACGTAAAACTTCATACACATCTGGCACGTTTTTAACATTATCCATAATGTGATTGAGGACTTCCAAATTGCGCACACCCACCGTTGCAGAAATAACAACCATCTTGTTGTGATCCACTTTCCCTGTAACTGAGGTTAAAAATTTCGTGGTGTTGTTGATCATCCGCAACACATCATTTAACAAACCATTACGGTTATAGCCACGAATTTCAATGTCGGCATTATAGTTAGTGCGGTTGTTTTCTGGATCTTCCCACTCAACGTCGACAATGCGCTCACCATGTTCTTCAGCAGCACGTACATTCGGACAGTCGGACCGGTGCACGGATACGCCACGGCCCTTAGTGATGTAACCTACGATCTGATCTCCTGGAATCGGGGAACAACAATGGCTCAACCGGACTAATAAGTTGTCCACACCTTCAATGATGACACCGTCTGAGGAAGATTGTTTAGCTTCTGTTTTGGCAGTTACATCCTGTGCATCATCATTTTTTTCACTGCTATCCGCTAAAATTTCGCGCTCTGTTTCGGCCTGTTTAGCCTCTGCAATCTGCGCACGTTTGTCAGAGGTCAAGCGATTGGCAACGCCACGTGGTGCATCATCACCAAACCCAATGGCAGACAATAAATCATCTGCTGAACGGTAATGCATTTTTTCGGCAACTGTCGCTAGGTTAGCATCCGTCATGACTTCTTTAGGATCGAAGTTTAATTCGCGAAGTTGATGGGTTACCATGTCGCGACCGGCATCGATGTTCTCGTCGCGGTCTAGTTTACGGAAGTACTGTTTTATCTTATTTCGGGCTCGTCGAGTGTGAACTAAATTGACCCAATCACGACTCGGCCCACTCGAATTTTGCGAGGTCATGATATCCACAATGTCACCGGTTTTAATCTCTGAATCCAGTGGCACAATTTTACCGTTGACCTTCGCACCAGTTGTGTGATTGCCGACCTGAGTATGAATAATGTAGGCCATATCCAATGGACCAGCGCCCTTTGGCAATTCCAGCACATCCCCTTTAGGCGTAAATGCATAAACGGAATCTGTAAATAAATCCCCCTTGACGCCTTCCATGAAATCGTCCGCGTTGGTGGCATTATTCTGTAACTCAATAATCTGTTTAAACCAGTTTAACCGATCACCATTAGTGGTTTCCTGAACTTCGGCGGTTTCACCCTCCTTGTAAGCCCAGTGAGCTGCCACCCCAAATTCAGCGACCCGGTGCATTTCTTCCGTACGGATTTGAACCTCAAGCGGTTTGCCTTCTGGCCCAATCACCGTTGTGTGCAAAGATTGATACATATTGGCCTTAGGCATCGCAATGTAGTCCTTAAATCGGCCCGGCATTGGCGTCCAGTGGGTATGAATGGCCCCTAAAACTGCATAACAATCACGAATCGACTGTACAATTACACGAATTGCCAACAGATCATAGATCTGATCAAATTGCTTGTGTTTATCAACCATCTTGCGATAAACGGAATAGATATGCTTTGGACGACCGTAGACTTCGGTCTTAATGTTCAAATCACTGATGGCATCCTTTAGCTCACCAATGGCCTCATTGATGATTTCAATCCGTTGGTTTCGTTTGGAATTCATCAAATGCACGATTCGGTAGTACTGTTCAGGATTTAAGTAACGTAAACTTAAATCTTCCAGTTCCCACTTAATCGTGCTAATCCCCAAACGGTCAGCCAACGGTGCATAAATTTCCAGCGTTTCATTGGCGATTCGCCGTTGTTTATCGGGTCGCAGGTGCTGCAGCGTCCGCATATTATGCAAACGATCCGCAAGTTTCACGATAATGACCCGAATATCATGTGACATCGCCAGCAATAATTTACGGTGGTTTTCAGCAAGTTGTTCCTTATTGGAACGATATTTGATTTTACCAATTTTCGTGACGCCATCAACAATTTCGGCGACGTCATCCCCAAATTCATTGCGCAGATCATCAAGTGTTGCCACAGTGTCTTCCACAACATCATGCAGAAAACCGGCTTCAACAGTTTCTGGATCCATCCGTAAATCCGCTAAGATAGCAGCAACCTGAGTTGGGTGCATGATGTAGGGTTCACCAGACTGACGCTTTTGTTCTGCGTGGACACGGGCCGCAAATTCATAAGCTTCACGCACTTGGGCCACATGATCCTTATTCATATAAGTGCTGACCTGTGTCATCACTTCATCGGCTGTCCAAATATGTTCTTTTGACATTGTCTCACCCCAAATGCATTTGATATTTTGTCTAAGTTTACCTGAATCAGAAAATTTAACAATGCTTAACAACTAAATCTAACGTTTACAGTAGGCTACTCGAAACAGAAAAGCCAGTCTTAGGTCAATACCTAACACTGGCAATATTCAAAGCACACCCGTTTAACGACCAACCGCTAACTTTCCAGCAGCGACTGTCTGGGACTGACGCGCATGGGCCGAGGACGAACGGTGGTCAGCGGTAAAACCCGTGTAAAAGCCACTGACAAAGTAGCTGACACAAGCATATCCTACTGCAAGGTAATACGCGTACTCATGTGCATTGTCCTTGAGCACATAAGTAAACAGCGCAAACATCAATGGAAAAATGAGTATTTGCCAACCGTCATGCTGGGCTCGACCAATTAACCAGCCAGAGATGACGGTATACAATCCATTGACAATCAATAATAACCAAACAACTTTATGGTAAACGGTCATACTGCTTTCATTGACCAGCCACGGCAACAAACCACCAAAGAATAATCCGAGTAGCCAATATTGCCACCCGCTGTGCGTCCTCAAACCTGTCATTGAATCGCCACGCTTTTCATCAAATTTTAATATATGTTGAACATTATAATCAATTTAATGGACAGCGTCACGATTAATTTTCACTTTTTACATTTTTTCTAGCTCTGTGGCAAACGAAAGTGCGCTCAAAAAGTATAATGGGGCAGTTTCCGTCCGCAAAATGCGCGGACCTAAGCCAGCAGCAGTGTAGCCAATTCCTGTCAATTGATCGACCTCTTCTACAGTCAGTCCACCCTCAGGGCCAAAAATAATATTAATTGTCTGACCGTCCTCAAGACGCCGAAACGATTTCACCAAATTGGCCGTTTCATGGTCCTTAGCAGATTCTTCCCAAGCGACGAGCTTCACGTCGGCAGACATTTTAGCTGCTTCGATTAATGACTGTGCATATTTAACTGTGGGAATGACCATCCGGTGTGACTGTTGCGCGGCGTTGTTAGCGATGACCTGTAGTCTGGCAACTTTTTTGGCTGCTTTTTGCTTCCAGGAAGCAACCGCCCACCGTGTTGGTGTAAAGACGATCTCAAAGGCCCCTAGCTCTGTCGCTTTTTGCGTGATCCACTCGGCCTTATCACCCTTTGGAACACCGCATATTAAACGCGCGTGCACAGGCAATTCAACTGTCGTTTCTTTCTGACGTTCAACTTTCATGAGTGCAGTTTTATTAGACGTATCCAGACTTTCCAAGCGGGCAATTAACAGTTTGTGCTGTGGTGAGACAAACTCTGCCTGCGTGCCTTCCGTTGCCCGCAACACCTGAACAAAATGCTTGTAAGTCGCCGCGTCCAGCTGAAACTGTGTTGTTTCTTGCCAGTCGGCCGGTAAAAAATAATGTTGCATTGATCATTTGCCCCCGGCTTCTTTGCAATGATTCCGTACCAGTCACTACGACGCATCGCTTCCACTATACGAAATCCTGTTTGCTGAAGATGTGTCACAACTAGCTAATATACATATTCAATAATGCAACCCATCTACAATAAATCGCCCTCTGGCAATAATCGTCACCCTAGCGAAAACATTGCGACAAATAGAGCTACTAAAAGTTAAGCCAATTTTATTCACACTGCTCATGTTATACCTTTCACCAAACCTTCGGCAC
>DMZB01000240.1 GCA_003482405.1 Lactobacillus sp.
CAGCATTATTGAGGGGCATATGATGCCTGATCACGTTCACTTATTAGTGAGCATTCCGCCCAAGTTAAGTGTCTCCAGCTTTATGGGGTATTTAAAAGGGAAAAGTGCCTTAATGATGTTCGATCAGCGTGCCAATTTAAAGTATAAATTTGGTAATCGACATTTTTGGTCAGAAGGATATTATGTCAGTACGGTGGGCTTAAACGAAACCACGATCAAACGATATATCAGAGACCAAGAAAAACATGATCGTGCCATCGATAAATTAAGCGTGAAGGAATATGAAGACCCTTTTAAGGGTTCAGGTAGGTAATACAAAGGCCGCTTAAAGCGGTAGCAAAAGTGACAAATGCAGTTTGGCTTTTTGACAAAAAAGCCAGCGCCTTGAGACGCTGGCCGGTACATAGGGCTTATAGCCCGTGAGCAAACCACCCGTTTGACGGGTGGTTATGATTGGACACAGATTTCAGAGAAGCGGCGCGCGTTATTGAAGACATTGTTCGTTTTAAGCTAAGTGAGGGCACAAATGCCTTTTTCTTATTTAAATGATTATCAATAACAATTAAAAAAGTTTTATGTAAACACTTCCAAATGGGCTTTTTAGCTTGTAATTTGGGCAGTTTCGGCACATAGTATACGTGGTCTTAAGAAGGGACTAATATTTCGCAAAGACGGAGTGATTGTAGCGAATTTAAGTGAATAAATTGAATGCGTAACAGTCCGATGTTACGTCGAATTAGCAAAAAGCTAACCAGTGTTCATGGTGAACAGCCTGATGTGTTTTTTGATGACGCGACGCTAGCGACCATCTTTGAAGGATTAGACCTGAGCAATCAGGGATCAAAACGGAAAAGAGGGCACGAAAATGAGCAAAAAGCACGAAAAGAAAGAAAATTTAGATGACACACTGGTCGCTGACCAGAAGCAAGCCAAGAAGAAGCATTTTGTTAATACGACTGGTGGTAATTCGAAAAGTTTGGATGAAGTTAACGGTTCCATTTTGGTGCCGCAACACGCCGGTTATTTTAGAACTTTGCTTGCGTATACTGGTCCGGGTGCACTGATTGCGGTCGGCTACATGGATCCCGGTAACTGGATTACCTCGATTGCCGGTGGTGCGCAATATAAATACGCACTGATTAGTGTGATCCTGCTATCAAGTTTGATTGCGATGTTGCTCCAAGCAATGTCGGCAAGATTGGGTATCGTCACTGGGAAAGACCTCGCACAGATGACGCGTGAGCGAACCTCCCGAGGAATGGGAATTTTTCTCTGGGTTATCACTGAACTCGCGATTATGGCGACAGATGTGGCCGAAATCATTGGGTCTGGGATTGCGCTTGAGTTGTTGTTTGGCTTTCCACTGATCGTTGGGTTAATTATTACAGCGTTTGACGTGCTATTATTACTGGTTTTGATGAAAATGGGCTTTAGAAAGATTGAAGCCATTGTCGCGACACTGGTGGCTGTCATTTTGTTTGTCTTCTTGTATGAAGTCATCTTGGCACGACCAGACGTCCCTCAGATTTTTGCTGGCTTTGTACCACACCCAGGACGATTGCTAACGCATAAGCCAATGCTTTACCTTGCACTCGGTATTGTTGGTGCGACGGTTATGCCACATGACTTATACCTTGGTTCGTCAATTTCACAAACGCGGGCGTTGGATCGTGAAGATCGTGCTAGCGTTAAAAAGGCCATTCGGTTCACAGTTGCTGATTCAAACATTCAGCTGACGGTTGCGTTTGTCGTTAACTGTCTACTGCTGATTTTGGGCGCGGCCTTGTTCTACGGCACAAATAGTGATCTAGGTCGGTTCGTCGATTTGTTTAACGCACTGAGTAATTCAAAAATCGTTGGTGCCATCGCGAGTCCGTTGTTAAGTATGCTGTTTGCTATCGCACTGCTGGCTTCTGGTCAAAGTTCCACAATCACTGGAACATTGGCTGGGCAAATCATTATGGAAGGGTTCATCCACTTGCGTATTCCATTGTGGGCACAACGCCTGATTACACGATTGATGTCCATCACACCGGTGTTGATCTTTGCGTTTATCTATCATGGTAACGAGGCTAAGATTGAAGGCCTCCTGACCGGATCGCAGGTTTTCCTGAGTGTTGCTTTGCCGTTCGCTATGATTCCACTGGTCTTGTTCACAAGTAACAAAGAACTGATGGGTGAGTTTACCAACAAACCATGGGTTAAATGGACGGCTTGGTTGGTTACCGCTATTTTGATCGTTTTGAATCTGTGGCTGATTGTTGGGGTATTCACCGGCTGATGCAACATGGATACAGGCGCATAAAAGTTTCAAATTGACTGATTCTTTAAGTCGATTTGAAACTTTTTTGGTGCTTTTTCCGGCAGGCTATCATTTTTTGCGAATGACAACTGCACCTTAGTAGATGAACTTTTAATCGCTCACAAGGTCAATTTGAAACCGAAATATCGAGTTTAGTATACTGGAATAAAAAGTGTATCTAACGAGGGAGTAGCAATGGAAAAATTAACTGTGCGAGAAAAAATGCGTCAGGGACGGCCTTACTTTGATGACGAGGAGACTGAAGCGCAACGCCAAGCGGTTCGCGAAATGTTGATTGTGACTGCCCAAACGTCAGATAACGCCGTTCGTCAACAAGCGTATCAAAACCTCATTTTTTAAACTGGCCGTGATTGCGGGCAACCCGGCTCAGGTGATTAAGGTATTATCACCTAAAGCGTAGCTGGGACTTTCCTTCATAAGGCACAAACGTGGACGTAAGCTGACCGCCGTGTTATGATGTTTTTGCACCTTTTTGGGGGTGTTCTGGATTCGACAGGTATAGGTCGAGCCTGAACTGCGCTTCGTGAGTTGCGTTCACGTAAAAAACGCTAAACTTTTTTATCTGCAAAAGATAATAACTCTTACGCTTTAGCTGCTTAATTGTAGCTTAGTGTAGATCCGTCCGCTGCGGCCCAGGTGGCGGAGTGCGGGTCTCAAAAATTTGGGCTACGCTGCAAGTTCACGTCTGAAGCAAGCAGAAGAGATTAATCAGACTTAGCTAGCCACGGTTGCCTTGTCAAACGGCGTTTTGGTTAGTGAAATTTAAATGGTTTGACTATGAGCGTAGATGTTCGGGTGGCGATATGCTTGGACGCGGGTTCGATCCCCGCCACCTCCATCAACTATACAGAACATTCAGCAGTGGCTGTTTGTAACAGAAATCATTCTGACTTTCGGGTCAGGATGATTTTTTTGTGAGAATTTTTAAATTCTCCTGGACTGCATCGTAAACGTGACACTAGAATTGCAATAAGCAGGCACGTTTATTAACATGCTAAAAATATAATCCAATTTATTAATTCATGAAAACTTTTTTCGCTGAAAGATTTCACACAGTGGACTAGTCCACAATGTGATAACCCGTGTGGATTAAGACGTTTGCTGGCTGGAAACGGTGTCAGAAAAATAGAAAAAATGGGCAAAAGGGGTTGTAAAAACGCTTTCATTGTAAGAGAATAAACCGTAAACCTTTTACACATTTAGACGTTAAAAGAGAATTGAGGAGAAATTTCATGGCTAAGAAGAAGTTAATCGGTGTGGACCTTGGTGGGACCACAATTAAGTTTGCAATTTTAACGTTAGACGGCGAGGTTCAACAAAAGTGGAGTGTCCCGACCAATATTCTTGATGAGGGTTCACACATTATTCCTGACATTGTGCAGTCGATTAATCACCATCTAGATTTGTATAAGATGAGTGCCAGCGACTTTACGGGAATTGGCATGGGTACACCGGGGACGGTAGACTTGGCTAATGGCACGGTTACTGCTGCCTATAACCTGAACTGGAAGACGACTCAGAATGCGAAAGAGCTGATTGAAGCCGGCACGCACATGAAGTTTGCACTAGATAACGATGCCAACGTCGCTGCGTTAGGTGAACGTTGGAAGGGTGCTGGTAACAACGAGCCCGATGTTGATTTCATCACACTTGGCACTGGTGTCGGTGGCGGAATCATTGCAAGCGGCCGTTTGCAGCACGGTGTCAATGGTGCCGGTGGTGAAATCGGTCACGTAACGGTGCAACCTGGCGGCTACTTATGCACCTGTGGCAAACACGGTTGTTTGGAAACCTATGCGTCAGCGACTGGGGTCGTTCATTTGGCTCACGACTTTGCTGAAGAGTATGCCGGCAATTCTAAACTTAAAAAGATGGTCGATAATGGTGACGAGATCACGTCTAAGATTGTCTTTGACCTTGCTAAACAAGGCGACTTCTTGGCTAACGAAGTCACAAATAAAGTGGGTCAGTACCTGGGCTTGGCAGTTGCCAACATGGCAAACATTCTGAACCCTAGTTATGTAGTCATCGGTGGCGGTGTTTCGGCAGCCGGTCAGTTCTTACTCGACTTGGTTGACAAAACATTCCAGCAAGAAGCATTTTCTACGGTTCGCGCATCAACGACTTTGAAACTCGCAAAGTTAGGTAACGATGCTGGCGTCATCGGTGCTTCATCATTGGCATTACGTTTTGCAGACGATGCTGATTTGAGTGAGGCAGCTAAGGTGGCCAATGTCGCCGCAACAGTTGCAGAATAATTGAATAAACTAGACAACGAAGAGATTGAGAGAATTGGAGATTTTTGACTCATGGGAATTACTGATATTCTTATTGCCCTAGTCCCTGTCATTGCCTGGGGTAGTATTGGCCTTGTTTCAGGCCGTTTGGGCGGCTCTGCCGCTCAACAAACACTTGGTATGACGATGGGTGCGGTAGTATTTGGCATCATTGCTTGGTTTATTTATCGGCCGGCATTGGATGCAAAAGTTTGGATCGCAGGTATTTTATCCGGCTTGTTTTGGGTTGTTGGTCAGGCGGGCCAGTTCACGTCCATGAAGGCGCTGGGTGTGTCTAAGACGATCCCGTTGTCGACCGGATTGCAGTTAGCTGGTAACGCATTAGCAGGGGTCTTGCTGTTTAGAGAATGGACAACGGGCCGTCAGTACACGCTGGGTACACTAGCCGTTATCGCGTTGATTATCGGAGCGACCTTAACTTCGCGGCGTGACAAACGTAAGCAAGAGGGTGCTGGGCGTCAGGAAAATACTGGTGCCGGTG
>DMZB01000001.1 GCA_003482405.1 Lactobacillus sp.
CAGCGTCGTTTTACCTGAGCCGGAGTGACCGACCAGCGCCGTTGTTTTGCCAAACGGAATCGTAAAGCTGACATCTTTGACAGCAGGTGGAATTTCGCCGTTGCGCGGTTGGTCAGATTCCGGATAAGTGAACGACACATGTTCTAGCTGGACACCAGTGGTCATTTTAGGAAAGGTCACGGCGTTTGGACAGTCAACGATAATTGGTCGTAGGGCCATAATGTCCATCACGCGACCATAGGAGACGAGTGATTGCTGTAGCTGGTTCAAAATTTGTGTGAACGCGCGGATGGGGCCTTGCAGCATACCGATATAGGCGAGGTAGGCGACGAGTTGCCCAAGCGTGAGTTGGCGGTGAATGACGAAGTAAGCACCCAATGCCAAGATAATGGCGGTGCCGAGGTAGTTAACGAAATCAATCAGTGGAGAGAACAGGGCCTGATTTTGCGTTGCGCGGATCATGTCCTGTTTATTTGTGTTGGCAAAATGGCTGAAGCGTTGTTCTTCAAACGATTCATTGGTGTAGCTCTTAATTAAGTCGATTTGGGTCAGCGTATTTTGCATTTGGTTCGACATCTGCGCTTGTGAGGCACGGGCAGCACGAAAGGCGTTATGAATTCGATTTCGGAAAATTCGGTAGATTAAAAACATAAACGGAAACGTGACAGTGATTGCTATGGCCATTTGCCAATTCAAAATGAAGATGTAGACCCAGACTAAAAGAAAGGTTACGACGCTACCAATCATCGACAGCATGTTTGCCGAAATCAAACTTTGCAGGTTATTGATGTCGCTAGTCAAACGCACCATGAGGTCGCCAGTTTTGCTGGATTCGAAAAACTGTGTGTCTAGTTGTAGCGTTGATTGATAGAGTTCAGTTCGTAAATTTGTAATGGCGCCCTGACTCATAACGCCCATGTAGTAGGTAGAGACGTAGCTGAGGATGCCCAGTACGATTGCAGTTCCAAGCAGTCCGCCGACCACTTCCGCTAATAGCCCGATGTCATGGCGGGGAATCACATGGTCGATGATGTACTGTGTGTACTGGGGGATGACGAATTCAAGTAACGAAATGACTGTTAGCGCAATGATGTTCAACGCTAACAGCCATTTTCTGTTTAACACTTGGCCAAACACGAATTTGAACATGTTGCCGAGTGTGATCTTATTGGTTTGTTGTGCCATGAGAGGTGGCCTCCAATCGCTGTGATTATCAATAATTTAATCGCGATTGGGTGGTTACGCCAACGATTCGTGTTTGCGCACTTATGATAATTAACAAACTTGCTTTGGACGTTTTGATAGACGGGATTCTTATCGCTGCGCCGGACAGGGCTCCGTTTCCATGGGACCGTTCTCAGCCTCCAAAAATCGGAGTCTTTGACCTCGACTTCGAGCCCAAGCGCGGTCTCGAAGATCGTCCTGCACAACTAAGCGGCGCGGAGTTGGCCGCTTAGTTGTGCTGTCACGGAACTTTGCCCTGTCCGGCTTCGCTATCGAATGAGCGTACCTGTCGTTGCTCAAAGTAATGGTCGTATTCAATTTCAGGTACATCAAAGCTAAAAATCAGAGTTTCTTGAAAAAACGTTTCTGTTCCTTATCACATACATACCCAAGGTGCTCATAGAACTGATGCGCGTTTGTTCGCTTTGTGCTTGAATTCAAACGGATGCCAGCATAGCCTTCAGATTGCGCAGCGATTTCCAACTGACTCATCAACTGTTTGCCAATGCCAAGGTGTTGCGCCTCTGGCAGAACCGCCAATCCCAACACGTTCAGTAGCGGTGTGAAATATAGCGTTTGATAGGGGGTAGCGTGAACGTACCCAACCACATTGTTGTCGTGTTCTGCCACTAAAAGAATATCTTGTTGTTGAAGAATTCTGGAGAGCGCCTGCCTGGTGACCTGTTCTGAAGCGGTGTAACCGAGAGCGACTTTATCAAGTGTTGTTAACGCGTTGACGTCAGAGAGTGTTGCGGGACGAATATTCATGATGTATTTTCCCCTTTATGTAACCCGAATTTTTGAAGCCTTTAATATAGGCTTTTTGCAGATTTCTGGCGAAACAATTAGCTAATCTTTAGTCTTTTATAAATAAAGCTCAAGTCTTTTTACCTTTATTCGTTTTGGTAAACCGTTTGATTGCGGGGGTCTATTTTGAGAATTTTTTGCACTACTTTCAAAAAAGCGTTCATTTCTGGGGTATTTGACTTGCTAGTTCGGTGCCCCATGATGATATCAAAAGCAAGTATATTCTTCGATATGGGAATGCATTTACATGACTCTGATAACGCGTCAATAATTTTTTCGTCTGCTGGTAGTATTGAGGATCCTAATCCCAAAGAACACAGTTGCACGATAGAATTAAGATTGTTTATCGTGACAATTTTTATGGGCCGAATCGCATTGTCTTCGAAGAACTGCTCAATGATTTCTCCCAAAGCCATTGTGTGACCAATTTCTATAAACGGTGTCTTCTCCAACCACGTGAGATCCTTAATTGCAATTATATTGGTAGGCACAGATGTTATGTTTTTGGGTACAACAAGCATCAGAGACTGCTGAAACATTTTACGATACAAAAAGCGGCCTTTTAGTATTGTTTTAGGACCCACGTAAATGTCTATCTGATTATCAATAACGGCTTGCTGCGCTTGATTAGACGGTAATTCATGAATTTCTAAATGATACTGTGGAAATTGTCTTAAAAAGTTGGTTATGACAAGTGGAAAAACGTGTTCTTCCATACTCTCAGATAATCCAATCGACAAATTGCCAATTTCTGAATGAACAATTTTATATAGTTTATCATTGAGCATAGTGGCGTCATTAGTGATTTTGTTGAGACCATTTAAATACACTTCCCCAGCATAGGAAAGTTTTGTTGGTCGGGTGCTCCTGTCAATTAGAGTAACGGATAACTGTTTTTCGGTTTGCTTAATAATTCTGCTGACATATGGCTGAGATACGAACAAATGCTTAGCTGCACCGGTAATGCTGCCGAATTGCTTTACTGATCGGAGAATTTCTACGATCATAAAATTTTCATTTTCCATCCTACATAGCCTCTGAAATCAATTATATAACTGTTTAGTTATCAAAATACGTTATATTAAGTATTCGACATTGTTGACGTAACAATAAATAATAGCGGTGTTAGAAACTAATTAATAAAATCACAAAGGAGAAGTGAATAATATGGCTGTTAATTATCAGTTTTTAAATCCCTTTACGTTTTCGAATGGTTCGACCTGTAAAAATCTAATTGTTATTCCGCTACTGACAGAGTCG
>DMZB01000258.1 GCA_003482405.1 Lactobacillus sp.
TGTGGTCAAACTTGAGCGTTACTCGCAAACGCAAATCGATACAATGACGGCACATGAAGGAACCAGAAGTTCGCGTTTGGTAATGAGAGGTGATTGTGATGGCACGTGGTAGGCAATGGCTGTCGATATTTTTTACCCTGTTGTTGATTGGTGTCTTATTTTTACCAGTGTCAGGATTAGCCGAAGTGGTGAAAGAACCGACAACTTCGAGTGCGCTTTCTTCGTCTTCTAGCGTGAGCTCAATATCGGCAATTGAATCCTCAACGGCCACGTCTAGTAGCGACAATTTACGAGGCAAGAGTGATCAGTCATCGGTGACCGCCACCAGCAAAGGGGCGCGTGATAGTAGCCTCCCAATTTCATTTGGCATGACACCGGTCTCACGACAACCCATTAATTTCAACGGCACTGACGTTACAGTCCCCGTGTTGATGGACTTGCCGCGTACTGGCACCGTTAATTTTTACGTGATGTTTTGGTGGGGCATTAACCAGTGGGTAGGCAGTCAAACCTTCACAAAGACGGGCCAGAAGATTGCGGCGAACTTTATCATCCCGGCAAGTGTTATCCCACAAGAGGGTTCAATCCACACGGTTTCACTGTTTGCGGTGGATAGTTCAGATCATCAAACGGGCCTTACAAACTTGATTATGCTGTCCAATGTTTCTGGAGTACAGAACGGTGATTTGCGTGTAATTGCACCGGGCAACGTGACGTTCAATCAGGATCAAAAGCCATTGACCGTGAATCAAGCTTGGGGTCACCAGTTGCTTGCTAACATTGTCGGCCCTCAGCTAAATAATCAAACCGGTATCGGCGACAATCGTTTGGCTGTATTAGATACGTATAAGGCCAAACAGAGTTGGACACTAACGGCGTCGGCTGCCAAGCCACTGACTGGTCCTGATCACGAAACATTGACCGGAGCACTCTATTATGCAAGAAATGGCAAGCATCAGCCGATTGAAGGCACGCAAGCGCTGGTTGCCACAAGTAATGACTATGCGAGCGAGGATGTGTCTGATGCCAATCAGGTTGTACAGGGTCGGCAGACCAACATTTCTGGGCATTGGGGACCGCAAACTGGCCTCTATTTAGAAGTGCCATACGGTGTCGGTGGTGGCAACGAAGTTTATTCTGGGGCAATTACTTGGACACTAACAGACGGTGTCACTAATCAATAGGCACCATCTAACCTAAGCACAGGCATAGGATAAAGATTTACCGATTGGCACCGGAGCACCAGAGGAGGTGAGGCCTATTCAAAAAGTGTGATGTACAGATGATGTCGCAAATAAATAACTCGATTATAGGTATGTTGCTTTTACTAAAACTGATCAACATTTGAGAGAAAAAAGGAGCGTTAATATGTCATTATCAACAAAAATTAAACTGTTTTCTGCCCTTGGACTCGCGGTCGCTGGTCTCGGATTATCTGTACCATCAGTCGCAATGGCACAAACTTCAACACCATCAACAACCTCAACTCAAGCTACAGTTGGATTTACCGAGGATGATCAAACACCTGAAAATCCTGTCGATCCAGAAAACCCAACTAAACCTGGTGATGGAACTAATCCAGGGACAGGCAACACTGGCGCTCTGACTTTAGACTACGTATCCGGATTTGACTTTGGTATAAACAAGATTTCACCAAGTGAAAAAACATACACCGCTGGACTTGATAAAGCGAATAAGTCAACCACGTATGCACAGGTAACGGATAAACGCGCCGGCGATCCAAAGGGGTGGACCTTGAAGGTCACAGAACAAGAGCAATTAAAGAGTCTTAAAGCTCAAAAAGAGCTGACAGGCACACAAATCAGCCTAACGGAGGCTAAAGCCGTTAGTGGTCTTAGTCTACCGGAAAGTCAGGTCAGTGTGACTGATCAAGCATTGACCCCAGGGACACAGTCTGTTGTCATGAATGCTTTACCAGGCAATGGTTATGGACGTTGGACGGACGCTTGGGGGACAGCTAAAACCGGTAGTGGTGTCAAATTGACGGTGCCAACTGGCGCTTATCCTGAGGCAGATACGTACACAACGAACCTAAATTGGTCGCTTGAAGACATTCCAACTAACGGTGGGAGCAGCGTTAACCCAAATCTCCCAACGGGCAATTAGACGGTGGTTATGGTGGTGGCGGTAGTTAGTCGCCAATGCCTCGCGAAAATTGTCCGATTATGAGTCGAGTTTAGGAGTGAATGAAATGATGCAAAAACTAATGCGCAAACGTTGGCTACTGGCTTTACTTGCCGCGTTTGCAATCCTGTTGATTGGCATTCACGCCTCGGCACACGGGCTGGCCTTCTCGGTGCAGCCCGTTTTGCCGACACAACAGGTAAACAAAAAAGTTACTTACTTTGATTTAAAGCTGGCGCCTAAGCAACAGACGACACTGTCTGTGAATGTCCACAACAATAAGTCGACACCACTGCATTTAAAGGCTGGCTTGGCTCAGGCAACGACGAATTTAAACGGTGTTGTGGAGTACAGTGCCAACAAGGAACAGTTAGACAAGCATGTGCCAGCCAAGTTTGCGCAGGCGGTGGCATTGCCTGACAAACCGATTACAATCGCGCCCAATGCAGATGATCAGGTGCAAATTCAGGTCACGATGCCTAAACGTGCCTTTAAGGGCCAATTAGCTGGCGGGTTGACTTTAAGTGACGCTGATTTTGGCAAACAGGCCGCAACCGGTAAGAAACAAGCGGTTGCCATTAATAACCGGTATCAGTTCGTTGTGGCAATCGTTTTGCGCAATAACCAACGAACGGTGACACCGAAATTAAGTTTGGACAGCGCCAAAATGGGTCAAATTAACGCACGCAATGTGGTCAGCCGGGCTATCCACAATGAGACGGCGACGTTTGTTAACCAACTCAAGGTGACGGGTCAAGTTCAAAAGGCCGGTAGCACCGACGTTTTATACACGACTAAACAAGTCAATTATCAGTTAGCGCCAAATGCGATTATGCAGTTTCCGGTGTGGTTAAAGGAACGTCCGTTAGTGGCGGGCAAATATAAACTCAGAGTCACTGCAAGTGCACAAAAACAACATTGGCAGTTTAGCCGGAATTTCACCGTAACGGCAGCCAAGGCCAAACATCTAAACGGTTCATCGGTGGAAGTCAAACCGGATAATACATGGCGCAATGCTGCGATCGGTGCAGGCAGTGGTGCAACCGTATTAGCTGGTGTTCTAGCATGGGCCGTGATTAGACGGCGACACTGAGTTTAGTTATCTTCAATACTTTACGAATTAGCATCATGATTTGAGTAAATTAATTATTTAATTTTCGTGAAAGCGTTCACACGCTCGCCCTTATTTGTTACACTATTGGTACAGTAATGGAAGAGGAAGTGACGCGTCATGATAACGAATTTGGAAGACTTTTTACCTGTCTTGAAAGGTGTGCTTAGAGGTTCATTTAATGATGATCGTGAATTAGTTGGTGGCGTTGTTTCCCGTTTACAGGATTCTGATACCATTCACTATGGCGTGACCCGCTGGCGGGCAAAAGATACTCAGGATCATGAGTTTACGTTTAAGAAAAACGAAGATGGTACGTTTACGTATTTGTATAAACACTAAGCTGAGCGTTGCATTTAGAAGTCAGCGCTAGCATGAAAAAACCGTTGAAGGGAAAAATTCTTTCAACGGTTTTTTACTTTTAAATTTGGGTAATTAAATATCGACGTGTTATCTAAAAATTAAGAAATTTATAAGAATTTTAGCCAGTCACGAAACTATATTTGTGCTAGACGATTTAGCGACTAAAACTTGTTCAAAAATAAAGTTTCTCGAATATGCAACAATGCGCGAAACTACACGGTTTATTAAAGGTCTAAAACAATTTAATTTTACACAATTTTTACCAGCTCAAAATACTGCTAGAAAGGGCAGAAAAAGGGCGAGTACAGTTGCTTTACAAGGTGATTGAGCCCTGATTATAATCAGCTGAAATAATAAATTAACTGTATTTTCGATTGATCGTAAAGCCATTTGATTGTTTGCAAATAGACCAAAGTGGGAGGTTAACGCAAAATGAGAGAAACTCGTCTAGGGCGTATTCCAGACACGAATAAGCAACATTACAAAATGTACAAAGCTGGTAAACAGTGGCTTTTTGCCGGTGTGACGATACTGAGCTTTGGCTTAGTCGAGACAATGACTCAGGACGCGGTGCAAGCTGATCAACAGGTAACGACGGAACAAACGCAATCTGCATCAACGGCGGCAAGTGTGATGGCCAAGTCGGCAGTGTTGTCGACCTCGGTAGGTCAAGTAGCAATCAGCGCGACGACCAGTGGTTTATCCAAAAATAGTGTCACTACTGCCGCTTCATCCAATACTGGTGCAGAGTCAGTCACAGCAAAAAGTGTGACAAGTCAAAATAGCGCGGTTACCAGTGCAGTAAAAGCAACGCTAACGTCTCGTGCTGCGGTAGCGGATGCTAGTGTGACCACAAATATGCCAACAAAACAGCAAGGGACAGTTACTAGCGCGACGGTGAACGTTGCCACGCTGGGCTCTCGTGCTAAGGTGACGGAAGCAGCGAGTGTTGCGACCAGCGCGCAGTCTAATCGTGTAACCGAGGGTGTCACCAGTCGTGCCTCAAGTGAGACAGCGGTTGCCAGCGCATCGACGAATATGACACCTATTGCTGATACGTTGTCCACGTCAGCCAGTGAAGCGGCTAAAACGAGTGTGACCAGTGACGCTGGTTTGCCAAGCGTGACGGCAGTCCGTGTCGCGGATGACATTTCCAATAGTGATCTTAATGCAGTCAAGCAGTCATTAGCTGCAACACATCAACCTGTCGCCATTGTTCGGATGGCGGCGACGGATGTGACCGCCTCCACAGCGTCGAATACGTATACCAGCGCAGCAAACAGTGCCGTTTCTGCAGCAAGCAATGCGGTTACGAGCGCAAATGCAAATCTAGCCACAATTAGTAATGATGTTACCGGTATTCAATCCAACGCAAAGATAGATTCTGCACAGGCCGTTCAAAATCAGTTGACTTCTGCTTTGGCCGCGCAACAATCAGCTCAAACAGCGGCAACATCTGCTGCTAATTATTTGAAGTCTGCTCAAGATCTGGCTGTATCAGCGGCCTCCGCGGAAACTGCTAAAGATGCGACATTAGCCAGTCAATTTGCTGCCGATGCCGTAGTTGCTCAGCAAGGTGCCGAGACACAGCAAACTAGCACTGCTAATTTAGCCGCAACAACCGCCACATTAAATGTAGCGGCGGCAATACAAACTCGGAATGATCTAAATGCAGACATTGCCAAATATACCAAGCAGACGACGGAGGCTGTTACTCAACAAAGTAATAATCAAAAGGCAACGAGCACTGCTAATGAAGCAATTAGCCAAGCAGCGCAAACAGATTTAAAAAATGCAGATGTGCAAACGATGGCGACTTCTGTAGCTGCTGATGTGAAGGGGGCGGCGGACGCACTGACAAGTGCTAAACAACTACAGACATCCGCGGCAGATACATCAGCAAATGCACAAGGGATTGATGATATTGATCTATTAAGTCAGGCAGCGGCAGCAGTTTCGGATAATGCAACGGCAGCAACGGTTTTGGCAACAAAGGCCGCGACACAATTAGCGTCTGCTCAAAAGGCTCAGACCAATGTTACGAGTCAGGTCCTAGCAGATAGTATTGCTGCTAACTCGTTTGCCGTTGAAACTAGCCAACAAGCTTCTGCTGTAAATAGCCAACTTGCCAACGTTCAAGCACCACAAGGTCAGATCACCAGTAATGTTGCTTTAACGGCTGGTTATGCCAACACTGACTTGAAAAATTCGCAAGTACAGGATTGGTTATCTGAGGCCAACTCGGCTCAAACAATTGAAGCAGACCTAGTTAGTAAAGCACAGGCGGCTAGTACAGCCGCTGCGAAGAATTACGCTGATGCAGCCACCGCGGCAAAATTAAATGATAAAGTTGCAGCATCTAACTACGCGTCTTCTGCCGCTGCGGAAAATGCAAAGATGTCCGGCTTCACGGCGAGTGCGACTTCGTTAGCTGACCAAACCGCGGATTTATATGGTAAGGTTCAAAAACAAGTGTTGACGGACAGTACTACCGCAAGCCAATGGGCTCAGTCTACTGCTGATACGGACCCTTATACAAAAAACATTATCGATACAACTAGTGGCTTAAATCAAACGACATCGAACTACATTTCATCAATTGAAAATGTTTTGAAGACTGATGTTACTTTATCCGCAGATAGTGCATTTCAGTCGTCTTATAGTGCCTTGCAAAAGGCAATGAGCACAGCAGCCAATGATTTTAATGGATTGTCGCAGAATTATGAAAGTTTATATCCAGGCATTCAGGATGCAATGAACGAGCACGCAAAGGAAAACGATGCGTCTGCAGCAATTAGCGACGGTTCAGGAGTTAAGCTGATCACCATTCTTAACAACCTAGCAAGCACAGATGCTGCTAAAGCTGAAGCAGCTGGTCTTACGTTACTGAATAGTGCAACTGCGCAAGCATTAAAGGATAGTGCACTAACATCGACGGCAGCTAAAACGACGTCACTCAATGCTTCCATAATTGCTTCTCACGCGACAACTACAAGTAATGCCGCCACAAGTGCTGCGATTCAAGCTGCTTCTGGAGCCGATTTAGCTGGCACAGATAAGCAGAATTCGTCAGTCCAGAGTAATTTCATGGTTATTAAGTCAATTGCTGCCGACGTTAATAGTCTTACTGCAAAGGCAAACTCTGCCGATGCACAAGCGATGGCATGGTCAAATGCCGCTGCTGATGCACTTAAAACAACTGATCTCTCAGCAGCCCAAGCACTGGAGATTAAATCACCATCTTTGGCGAGTGATGTCGTTGGTCTTCAGCAATCCGTCAGTGTTTTGAAATACGACGTTCAAACGACGTATACGGCAATTTCTAACGC
>DMZB01000117.1 GCA_003482405.1 Lactobacillus sp.
GGACTAATGAAATTTGGGAAGAGAACTTCAATGAACACCGCGAAGAAATCGCAAAACAGGTCGATGAATCGTTCATGCGGATGTGGGACTTGTACCTGCAAGCATGTGCGGCCTCATTCCAAGCAGGAAACATTGATGTTATCCAGTTCCTGTTAACCAAGGGTGCATCTGGTCGCGTACTGCCAATGACGCGGGAATATATGTATAAATAAAACGGAAGAGAGACATAAGTTCGGGTCAAGAACGCGATATTACTCACATCGTTACTCCTAAATATAATTATGTCACACCCCCCTAATATCCACAGTGAAAGCCCTGTTGCCTTTTCTGTGGATATTTTTTTGCGCGATTTCATGTAACAAAAAAAGCTAACCTTCAAATAACGAGGTTAGCAATCACACTAAATTCAATTTTATAAGAATGTTGTCAACGCCCACATCAGCAATAGCCCCAGCACCACTGACAAAGTCATCGATCGTGTAAAGTACGCAATGATGATGACCAGCACTGCCGAAATCATGGCCGCAATGTTACCAACTGAAAAGGCGTACGTTGACGTCACAAAAATTTGTTTGACAATCAGCGCTGTAAATAACGAAACAGGCACAAAGCCCATCCAGTCATTGAACCACGCTGGAATTTTACGTTTGGAAAAGAACAACATCGGGAAGTACCGCGGGATAAAAGCCGCGACCCCCGCCAACAAAACTAAGGTTAAATCATTCATGGTCGTTGTGTTCCTTGTCTTCTTTGTCTTCTTTGTCTTTTTCTTCTTGTTGTAACAACCGCTCTTCAGTCAACTCTTGATCGTTGATTGTCTCGCGCGTTCCCGACGGACCACGAACCTTGTACAGTAAGGAACTGCCAGGCGCCCTGGAGCGAATAACACGGTCGGCTAAGAAGCCTGCAGTAGAAGCCAACAAAGTGGCAATAACAATCCCCAGCGTGCTTTTCAGCGTGACACAGAAGAATGCCGAAAGAACACCCGATAAGATAGCTGTCAGCAGTGTCAAACGCCGCTTAACCTGCATGGTCACCATGAACAAGAACAACGCCGTCAACGCGAAGTCAACGATCACCAGATTAATATGTAACGACGAGCCAATCAAACTACCAATGACGTTTGAAATTGCCCATGTGTACAAGGCATAATGCTCAACCAGTAGCGCATTACTTGGCGTCCAATATTTATCCGTCGCAAACTTAAGGTAGTTTACGGCATAGTTTTCATCATTCAGCGAAAACGCAAAACCCAAAATGAACCTGTGGGATGATTTTTTTAAATAATGTGACAGGCTGGATCCCAGCAAGGCATACCGTAATTCCAGGAAAAACAGCATGATAACGATCTGAGAAATTGGTGCGTGAATTGTCAACATAGTGGCAATTAGGAATTGGGCACCACCTGAATAGACAATTAACGACACTAATGCAACTAACCATGTATTCAAGCCACCTGCGTGCAACAATACCCCGCAAGCCAAACCAATGGGAATATAGCTTAAACATAGCGGCATTGCGATTTTTAGCACAGCCAGCCAGTTCGCCTGTTCCTTTTTCAAAATGCATCCTCCATCATTAAAGCACGCTCAGTTATGCTTGTAACTGTTCAATTAAACAACGATTAAACAATTAACTATAGAAACAAGTAAGACTCAATGAATACTTAGAAACAATGCGTGTCTATTTTACCATGATTAAATTGGCTTTGTAACCACGCTATGGCAGATTACCGAACATCGAACCTAATGAAAGCGGTTTTATTTATTAAAAGCAGAACGAGCCAACAAAAAAGAACGGCATCGCCAACATTGGCCTTTGTCCGTTCTACATCTACTGCTTATTATTGCTGACGTTAGTCAAGTGGTGTTGCGTCCAGTAATGTTGCGTTCAGAACCTTTGCAAACGCGTTATTTTCGCCCCACCCACATTTGTCAAAACCGTCTCTGTCATTGTCTGTCACTTAATTGACGTATCACTGAGCGTTTGGGCAAACAGTGCAAAGTCCGTATGGAGCCGCTGCATTTCATCCAGTGACATATTATTCACAACACTTTGGGCAATCTCACCGGCCTGAACCCGGACCCGATTGGCCAAACTTTGACCACGCTTGGTAAGTTCCAAAATATGGCGTCGGCGATCATGGTCATCTTCACGAATTTTGATTAAATTCCGATTTAAAAGCTCGGTAAGTTGTAGCGAAATTGCACCCTTTGAAATGTTATTGGTGTGTGTCAAATCTGATGTCGATAAATTTGTACCATTAGAAATTTGATACAAAATTGATAGTGCGCTCCAGCCCATCCCAAACGTATTGGCAACATGGGTCAAGGTTTTCTCGATCGAACGAAAGCTAGCTAGATAGCCTTCAGACATCATCGTAATAACTTGTTCAACTTGTTGATTTTGCATAGACTTGTATCCCCCAGTCACATCCGTAACATGTGCAATCATTTAATGGCAAAATAGTTTAATATAAAACCCCATCGATTGATTAATCCTTTATCTTTATCCATCATAGACAGTCAAGCACTTTAACTTATTCAACAGTATATCATGCAAAACTAAATTGTAGAACAATTTGTCCTCCTAATTGCTTGATTCGCCCACTATTCCGGTTTCAGATCAATTAATAAATTACATTTTCAAACTACAAAAAAACCGCTATGATCAGCTTTTGACCATAGCGGTTGACGTTTATTAATTACTTTTCAACGTCCTGTAATTTTTGGTTGTCATCAAGTTGCGAGAACCCATTCAAATGCATTCTCTGTAATAACAGCATTGAGAGCCATAATAATACGGCGAAGATTACTGCCATCGTGAGCAACAAACTAACTGCTTGTACTACCGTACTGGTACCTAACCCAGACGTTAATCCCTGACGTAAGCCAAGAATTGAGTAAGTCATTGGCAGGTATGGATGGATAACGTTGTAGAAGCCGTTTGTGACCTGCATTGGGAAGGTCCCACCTGAGCCACCAAGTTGCAGCATTAACAGCACCATGGCGATGAAACGGCCAGGGTTGTCGAGCAGCATTGATAGCCACATAACAAGGAACATCGACGCGATCGAGAACGCAGTAGCAACGGCGAACAGTTCTCCAGGATGGTCAGCGCTTAAGCCAAACAGCATCATCAAACCAGTTTCTGCGACCGCTTGTACAATCGCAACAACCAAACCAATGGACGTCTTGCTGAAGAACCAAGCAGTTGCACTTTGCCCAGACATCGAAACCTTCCGAATTGGGTAAGCAAAGTTAAACACGATTGCACCGACGTATAAGGCAACGGACAGCACGTAAGGTGCCAGAGCGTGACCATAGTTAGCCACTTTACTGTAACTCTTGTGCTTCAATTGCGTTGGTGCACTGAACATATCGGATGTCTTTGCAGTCAATGGCATTGCATTAACTTGATCAGCACCCTTACCCAATGCATCAGACAACTTAACTGAACCTGTAACCAGTTTCTTAGTACCATCCTTCAAGGCTGGTGAGTTACTGTTCAATTGAGACGTCCCGTTAGCTAACTGATCGACTCCGTTTGTCAACGTTGGGATTTGACCATTCAATTGGTTCAAACCGCCAGAGAGGACGTATGAGCCGTTAGCCAGCTGTTGAACACCACTGACCAGTTGTGGGACTTGGGCGTTTAGTTGACCAAGGCCACCGTTAAGCTGGTTAGCACCTGAAACTAAGGCACCAGAGTTAGCATTCAGTTGTGAAGAACCGTTGGCCAATTGTTGTACACCACCGGTTAGGGCTGGTACCTGACTGTTAAGTTGACCTAAGCCACCGTTGATTTGGTTTGCACCGGAGACAAGAGCTGCAGAATTAGCATTTAGCTTCGATGAACCAGCCGCTAATTGTGAAACGCCACCAGTTAAGGCTGGCACATTTCCGTTCAACTTTGTGAGTCCATCAGAAAGCTGGGTTACACCTTGTAGTAAAGTCGTTGACCCATCAGTTGGATTAACCTTAGCATTCAGGTCTCCAACTCCATTAGCAAATGCACGCAAACTGGCAATGCTGCCACCTTCTTCAAGTGGTGCCAAGGCCTTATCAATACTCTCTGACATTGTCTGAAGAGCAGCCTGAGTTTTAGGGTCCTGCAATGTTGCTAATGTTTTCGAGTTTTGTATATCAGAAACTTGCTTTTGTAGCCCATCTAGACTTTGTAGAGTTTTGATATCAGCATCTGAGAGCTTCAACTGACCCAATTGATCTGCTAACGTCTTAAGACTTGCCAACTGACTGTTAGCACCACCGAGCTGTTTGCTTAACTGTCCTGCACCATCAGTCGGTGCTTGCAGACCGGATGCAACGGCTTGCAGTTTGGCTTTCATAGCAGCATCATCAGTACTACCAGCAATGGCATTAAGTGCATCAATCGCCTTTTGGTTTCCACCTTGGATTGCAGACGCCCCTTTTTGTGCAGCAGCTAATTGGTCCGCCATACCAGAAATTTGACTAGCCTGTGACTGAATTTGGCTAAGTTGTGGCGCCAAGGCAATTAAAGGCTTTAAGTCTGCCAAAGTAGTCTGCAATCCAGAATTATTTAATTCTGCCTGCAAAGTTTTAATTTTAGCCAATGTTTCTTTGCTGTCGCTCATATTATCTAATGTCGATTTGGCGCCTTGTAACTGAGTGGATAAATCATCGAGTCCAGAATTTACCTTACCAACATTTGAACCCAATGCATTCACGCCAGACGAAAGATCCTGAACATTACTCAAAAGCTTCTTGGAACCAGTATTTAAATCCCCGACGCCCTTAGCAAGGGTGCCAGTGTTACCATTCAACTGTTGAATGCCTGTGTTTAATGATCCAACACCCCCAGCATATTGTTGCAAGCCATTAGCCAACGTTCCTGACCCGCCTGCCAACTGACCGACACCGCTAGCCAACTTACCAGTGCTGCCATTCAGCGTTTGAAGCCCTGAATTCAATGTCTCGACACCATTAGTGTAGGTCGTTAAACCATTTGCAAGCTGTCCAGAACCATTTGACAGCTGCTGTACACCACCAGACAACTGCCCAGTGCTACCGTTCAACGTTTGCAAACCATTATTCAAGGCGTTACCACCATTTGCCAACTGATTAACGCCAGATGACAATGGGCCAACGCTCATCTTCATGGTTTGAACACCATCATTAACTTGACCGACGTACGCTGTGTACGTGTCGATCCCGTTACCCAATGTCTTTTGGCCCTTAGATAACGTCTTGGCGCCCTTCGCAGCGGTGCCCATCCCCTTACCAACCTTCTTAACCTGTTGGAAAGTGGCATCAGCGTACGCCTTGATGATCGTTTGACGGATCTTTTCATTTAAGCCGGTTGCCCCGATTTGACTGATAACCTCACCAATATAGTTCAATGAACCATTGGTTTCGTATTCAATACTCATCTTTTTAGGGTTCTTGCTCAACACAGACGCCGCGTTTTTAGACGTGTCTTTGGGAAAGGTGACAATCGTATAGTACTTTTTGTCCTTTAATCCCTGTTTTGCTTTCTTCTCTGAAACAAACCGCCAGCCAAGCTGATGATCCTTCTTTAAGGATTTGATTGCTTGATCCCCGACATTCATCGTCTGTCCCTGATACTTTACCGCCTGATCGTTGTTAACCACTGCGACCGGTAAGTGCTGAGTTTCCCCATAAGGATTCCAAACAGACTTCAAGAAGAAAATACTGTACAAGAACGGAATAATCATAATTGCAAGAACTGAAATCAGAATCAAACGATTCTTCCCTATAAATTTCCATTCGTTCGCGATCATCTTCACGTGGCGCCACCCCTTTTTCTCTCATAATTCTCAGTTACATCAAAACATTTTTATAATTACATTGGCCACACGAAAATAAGCGTTTCATTGCGGACATTACAAGTCCACAATATACACCGATTGTTAACAAGCCTCAACCATTTATCGTTGCACAGAAACATTTTTTACTTTTTTTCAACCTACTGATAGCGCTTAACGTCACACCATCAAACAGTTTTAAAAAAATCCGAATAAACTAGATTAATTTCTAGTCCATTCGAATTATTTCTACTATATAAAATTAGTGCGTTTCTGGTTGTTGTAGCGGCTGATCATGGTGAACCGGCAAATGAATCACGAAACTCGTGAGGTTCTCATCTGATTCCGCAAAGATGTAGCCACCGTGTCGTTCCACAATACTCTGTGCGATCGCCAAACCAAGCCCTGTGCCACCAGTCTCCTTCGATCGTGATTCTTCCACGCGGTAGAAACGTTCAAACAGTTGGTTCAATGCAGCAGTCGGAATCTCACGGCCATCATTTGACACGCGAACGATCACCTCACTGCCCTTTAGTTTCGCATTCAGTTCGATAAACGTCGCATTTTCGCCATACTTCAGTGCGTTTGAAATCAGATTGTTGAACACCCGACCCATCTTTTCGGCATCAGCTTCCATCATGATATTGTCAGGCGTCGTTGTCGAACTAATGGTTAAGTTCTTGCGGCTGGCTTCCAATTCATAACTTGCGGCTAACTGTTCAAGCATCTGGCTAAAGTTGACTTCGTTAATGGTTAGTTCGGCCTCAGTTCCGCGCATCTTCAGGTATTCAAACAGGTCCTCCACCAGCGATTTCATCTGTGTGGCCTTCAAATATGCGATATGCGAGTACTTAACTAAGTCCTCGTCTGTCTGATACTGCTTGTCTTCAATCAGCCCCAAATAGCCAATAATTGACGTTAACGGGGTTCGAATATCGTGACTGACGTTTGTAATCAGCTCGTCCTTAGACCGTTCGGCTTGCCGCTCATCGTTCATTGACTGAGTCGCCGAATCAACCAACGAGTTAACGGAATCGACCACCCGTTGCAAACGGTGGTTCAGTTTAAATGTAATCCGGTGCTCCAAATGACCATCGGAAATATAGTGCAGTTCCGCAATGATATGATTCATTTGATACAGATGGTACCGACGAATCAGACGCCAATATAACACAGCGCAATCAATCAATATCATGACTGCAATAAAAATATTCTGATAGCTCCAAATGTACCGTCCGCCAATCACCAACGACCGTTTGATCATGTACACCCCACCGGCGATACCCGGATTTGAGTGCAACAGGTCATTTAAGATCACGACTAGCGAAAGATTTAAAAGGAGCAGCAACACAATGGTTACTACCCCCTCAAAAATTAACGACCACTTTTCGCGTGGAGTTAGTTTCATCATTAGTGTGCCTCAATCTTGTAACCAACGCCCCAAACAGTTTCGATAACTTTTTCACCATTTGTAGCTTCTTCGATCTTATCGCGCAAATGACTCACGTGGACCATCACCGTCTTGGCAGAAACAACGGATTCTTGTTGCCAAACACGTTCGAAAATATCGTCCGCGGAGAAGACACGGTTAGGATGGCTCGCTAACAAGTATAAGATTCCGAATTCCAGAGCCGTCAACTGAATCGTCTGTCCATCGATCGTCTTAACTTCGTGTGAGTCCTTATTGATTGTCAATGGTCCAATGTCTAAGACATCAGGCGTGTCACTAGTGACGTGGTCCTCAGAACGACGCAACAGTGACTTAACCCGGGCCATAACCTCAAGTGGATTAAACGGCTTGGTAACGTAATCGTCAGCACCAGAAATCAAACCTTGGATCTTATCCATGTCGCCTGTTTTAGCCGACAGAATCAAAATCGGAATTTGTGAGTCCTTACGCACTTGCTTGACGACTTCGATCCCGTTCATTTCGGGCATCATAATATCCAGAATCATTAAACCGATGTCTGGGTTTGTGTTCAGCTTCGTCAACGCATCTTTCCCGGTGAACGCCGAGATTGGTTCGTAGCCTTCGTTTTTAATGTAAATCTCTAGTAATTGAGCAATTTCTTTGTCGTCATCAACAACTAAAATCTTCATCAACATTTTCCTCCAATGCTGGAACAAGTGGCACGCTCAACGCTAAAACGAAAAATCACGGAGCGAAATACCTGTGTTCTATTCTACTAGACATTGACGGCTGGGACAAATTAAGAAATAGCAAAGGAAAAAGCCACTCACTTTGAGCAGCTTTATCCTCTGTTACAAATTTACTTACGCTGGTTGCGGTTGCGCGCATTATTCGGGTTGGCAAACATACCACCAACCACGTTGAAACGGCGACGTAGCCAAAGGTCGGCACCAAAGGCAGCAAGCGCCAAAATAATGTACAACCATGCTGGTAGGATTGGATTTATGACTGCCGGTAACAAACTGACACCCATGAATAGCACTAAAATCAAGACTAACAAACCGGCCATTGCCAGCAGGATTTTCCATAGTGGCAACCGTTTGCGGTGGTCAGTTGGATTCAGCATCGGTGTGAGCCAAGCCCATCCAAGTCCGAAGACACCGGATACAAGCACAATGCCGACAATCCCCATCTGACCAGATTGTTGAGCTGGTTGCTTGGAGAAGAATCCAAGAATCCCGTACATGGCTGTGAAAATCGCCAAAATACTCAAGGCACTGTCTGCAGCAGTTGGCCAAAAGCCAGCTTGTTCGGCATCACTACCGTCAGCTTTTTTAGCAGGGCCATTAATCATTTCTTCCGCATGGGCGGTTGGTGTGCCAAATAGCTGTTTTGCAGTCTGCCCAGTCTTTTGTCCAGCCTTCAGTTTTTCCAACGTATCATCCATTTTGATGTTACGTTGCGCACCAGTAAAATCTCGTTGATCCAAGATTTTATTCAGCTGGAACATAAATTCTTCGTTACGCTTGGTCAGACCCTGGTCATTGAAACGACCGGAATCCGTGCGAATCTGACCATGGTGTTCTTGTTTAGCACCGGCGTTACGTTCGCGATTTTCTTCAGTCACAATAATACTCCTCATACGTTTAATTTTTATTACTCTAGTGGAGAACAAGGTTTTCTGCTACATAGCGATAACGCGTTCGCCCATCCAAGAGCCTGCGCATAACCCAAAGTTGAATTATTCGGAAAATCACCGAATTCTTCACCTTCGCATTATTGCTCGACTCTTACCGGATGCGTTCACGCTCACTAAACATTGAACCTAAACTCTACAATATCGCCGTCCTGCATCACATAGTCCTTGCCTTCAACACGCAGTTTGCCGGCCTCACGGACCTTTTGAATGCTACCAAGACTGTCCAAATCGGTGTAGGACATGACTTCCGCACGAATGAACCCACGCTCGAAATCAGAATGGATGATACCAGCTGCCTGTGGTGCCTTAGTGCCAGCCTTAAACGTCCAGGCACGGGTTTCCTTACCACCAGCAGTGAAGAATGTCTCCAGTCCCAGAAGTTTGTATGAAGCACGAATCAGTTTGTTTAACCCAGGTTCGTCGACACCTTCTGCTTCAAGGAATTCCGGCTTGTCTTCGTCGTCCATTTCGGCAATTTCTTCTTCGGTTCGTGCAGACACGGCCACTACGCCACTGCCTTCCGTTTCAGCAAACTTTTCAATCTGCTTCACGTAATCGGACGCTTCTGGATCAGCCATGTCATCTTCAGCGATGTTGGCCACGTAAAGTACGGGCTTCGACGTTAACAGGAAGAGTCCGTTCACGATCTTTTGCTCGTCCTTGTCGAAGTCCAGCGTCCGGACGGATTTACCTTCTTCTAAGACCGGCTTGATTCGCTTGAGCACGCTATATTCGGCAATAGCATCCTTTTCTTTAGCGTTAGTCGCTGCCTTTTCGACCTTGGCATACCGTTTGTTCACGGCATCCAAGTCGGCAATGATCAGCTCTGTGTTAATGGTGTCGATGTCTTCCAACGGATCAACCGTCCCGGTCACACTGGTGATGTTATCGTCGTCAAACGCCCGCACCACGTGTACGATCGCATTGACCTGACGAATGTTTTCTAAGAACTTGTTACCAAGACCTTCACCCTTGCTGGCGCCCTTAACGATCCCCGCAATATCGGTAAATTCAAACGTTGTGGGAATCACTTTGTCGGCTGGTTCGATTGCTTGAATGCGGTCGAGTCGTGCGTCTGGGACTTCAACCATCCCCACGTTTGG
>DMZB01000244.1 GCA_003482405.1 Lactobacillus sp.
CTTCATATAAGGTCATCTCTCCTACTTCAATCCCATCATCAATAATTGAAATAATACCATCTGGATTCATAAAAACTTCCGCACCGTCGATTGTAGGAACCTTGTCAAAAAATAAACTTGTTCCTGGCGTCAAAGTTCGCTTTGTAACTAGATCGACTAAATTAACGGCATTTTGATAATATTTCCCTTTCTTGTAAATAAAGGACGGGTCTGGCGCCAAAGTGATCAGACGGGCATCGTTTGCAAGTCCGCGTGCTTGCTGATGCCTCCAATTTTCTGAATCTGCCTGAATGACATCTACCAATTCATAATTCATCAATTAGCTTCCTCCATTGTTCTGCAATTTTTTGCTCTTGGTAGGGTTGTAAATAGTTTTTAATATTTGCTTGCAGTGCAGAATAGTTTGCTTTTTGAAGACGCCGTATCCCTTTAATTAACTGCTCTACATCAAATTCATCATCACCGCGTTTGAAATCGAGTAAGAATCCATTTTCTCCGTCCTTAATTAGCTCCTGAGCTCCAAATCTGGCATCGAACGTTACTACAGGTAGCCCGCTGTTTAATGCCTCTACATATGTCAAACCAAATCCTTCGGAAAAAGAAGCCGAAATAAATGCATCATATTTAAGGTAAGCGTCGGCTGGGTGATTTGTTTGGCCCTTTAATGCGATATAGCCTTCTGCGTTTGCTTCTTTAATAATTTTTGCGATTTTAGCGTACTCACCACCGCCACCGTAGATATCAAAAAGAATTTGTATGCCAGCATCATGAAGCCTGATGACAGCCCGTGTAATAAGATCAATGTGTTTTTCGGCGGCTAATCGTGACATCGTAATCAACCTCAAAGGCGTACCAACTTGATTTCGTTTTTTTGACACCACACGAGTGTCAATGCCACCTACTGGTATTGCTTTAACCTTGTCCGTTTCTGCAGGAAAATCAATTAGAAGATCATTTCTCTGCATTTTAGTCGCCACTACAACGGCATCAAGCTCATCTAAATGACTGAGCTCATACTCATAATAGTTGTTCCAAAATGGATTTTTAGGATCTGCACGATCACTTAGATGATCTGCATGAATTACCGCAATCAATTTATCTGAACTCTCACGGTGTGTCATCAAAGCCACTTCACTTGCTTCCCCACGGTCAATTACAAACACATTTTGCCCGTCAAAAAGACGGCTGACCCTGTTAAAAAAATACCGTCTTAGTTGTATTTCATTATCAAAAAAAATGTGAGCGCCGTCAGGTTGATTGAATAAGTGAATATTTGTAATGACTGAATTCTTATGTTTCTTCAAGACTTCATAAGCAGCTTTTTTTTGTCCACTATCTTTATCGAAAATTTCAATTCTTTGAACACTTACTAGTAATGTTCCTGGCTTATCTGGATTAGGATACTTTATTAAATGTTTAACAACACGCATTCCACTACTAGTAACAGAGTGAATCAAACGATTTGTGTGCGTATTATCAACAATGACTGACTGGTTTGGCTTCACACGTTTTTGCAGACCGTATAAAGCATAATCATTCCCAAAAACAAAATATTCCCACATATTGATGACTTCGTTGGGTTTTAAATTCCATTTATCCATCGCCTCATGCAGATCTTCCACCAAATTCGTAAATAAAAACTTATACGGTAGATCAACTCGTTTAAACAACTTTGCTCGATAAAATTCGGCGTGTTCAACCCCTGAATTACCAATTCCCATAGCCTCATTAGTAAAGAAGTTCATGTTCTTATCCCCTTAATTTCAATAGGTGATTATGAAATATCGACACAACATCCGGAATTTCAGTCAGTAGTTTTTGCTCACAGAAAAACTCATATTTTGAGTACTTTGACGTTGTTCGATTTTCTGAAGTTAATCGCTTGATTCTTTTCAAAGTTGCATCAGCAAATTCATCAACCTGCTGATCCGACTTTTTAATTGAGCGTTTCCATTCAATGAAATATGCATTTGAATTCTTTTCTGAGACATACGATTCAACGTTCGCTTTTTGATATCTTAAAGAGATTGGAATAGTTTGAACTTCAGAATTCAATCTTTGGGGATATTTAACGTTATCTAACTGAACCATTTGACCAGACAGCTTCCGCCATCTAATCACACGTACGCTCATGTTTGTATCTTTAATAATCAACCGGTTAAAAATGACAAATTGATTATTCAAATTCAACAGACTAACTTTATACGATTGTGCATCCGTCGGCAGGATAAATTGCCCCCGTTGTTCCGTAAATACGTCCCGTCCAATTTCATTATCTTCGCCATCAAAATATTGAAATAATAAGTGAATCGATGCGTATGGTTTGTCCACCATTTGAAGATCGAATGAGTACTCTTGACCCACTTTCAATAATGGCAAGGTAGGTGCAAATTGCCAATCACTCTGTGAAATCCGGGAAGACCAAAAATGGATTGTTTCTCCCGGACTCATAATCACATTTGAAAATTCAACCTGATCCAAATCAAATCTGACAGAAGAGCCATAATCAAAGGAACCAAAAAGACTTCTCGACCACTTAATTATATATACATGATTCATGAATCCCTCGCTAGTTTCCGGTCAAAATCGTTTTGCAACACATTCTTATACTGATGAATAAACCAGTTTACAATTCCTGACGTATTATCATTATGCCTACCAATTAACCCTTTCTGTATAACAGGTGTGCGTGGATAGTTACTACGTAAGAACTTTATCAATTCCTCAGTAGTTTGACTATCGTAATCGTCGTCATTCATATGACCAATCACAAACTTTGAATTTGTGTAATTCCCCGTTCTGAACGAATTCCAAAAATCGTCGTTTGCCTGTTTAACAGCATCTTTGTTAACGTTTCCAGTTAATGCGAGCAAAATATCGAATGCAGTTTTAAAATCATCAGGACGATTGATACGTCCATTTGCTGCAATTGTCCCAATATTCGCCAGGGGCTTGCCGACAATGACTGCATGTGGAGTCAGTTTAGTTGAAAAATACAGTGCAGCGTATGTACCCATCGAAAGACCCGATAAAATCAGATCATCAGATGTAAAGCCCAGTAATTTCAACTTTGTAACAATTAATGCAACAATCTGTTTTTGCAGACTACTGCTCCCCGTGTAGAAAGATCCACCCAGAATTCTTGGATCCTCAACCAACAGAAAAGGGGCAGAAAAATCACGCATCATGTTTTGACCTTCAAGCGCTTCTGCTACGTTAAATCCAGAAAAATAAACGTTTAGTGGCGGCCGTAAATCCCCGGCATTGAAATCGTAGAGAATTTCTTCATTCATCTGCGAATCATCTACCAATCTATTTCCCGACGGCAACATAACGCCCAAGCCTTCGCGAGACTGCCGAGCGTGAATAGCACCAATTTTAAAGTCGAAATAATCGCCTTTAATAAATAAATCAATGCTTAAAAAGCCACCAGTCCCCGGCACATCAATTTTGATTACGTCGGATAAATGATCATTGTCGATTATCTTTTGCTGTTCAATACGATTTGTTGAAGGGTTGATTAACTTCAAACTTAATTTAATCACTGTCGCATCAACACAAACTTGTGATTCAACATTGATATCCCAAGCACGATTTGGAAAAAGTGGTAACATCTCACGCCAACTGGCCACATGAACAAAATTTTCATTTTGTTGATTACTCTTGAGCTCAATGAAATTGTGTCCTTGTTGCATGATTGAACCTTGAAATTGCGGATCTATCGCTATCTTCTCCATATTTATTTTATACGCTAGAGGTCGATGAAATAAATCTCGGTTGACAAGATCTGCAACCATTTTGGCGTTGTAAAAATCAATTTTATGAATGTCTTTCACTTGAGATAGTTTGACAAATTCCTTCGAATCTACAGAAATCTTTATGGATAAAAAAATTCTGTTTGCCGGCAGAGCTTTTAACAGAGTGTTCACGATATCATCACTAGCACTGGTGATAAAAAAGAAACAATCCCTAAATTTTTTTTCGATACCACCTGATGTAAACAAAGTTTTATCATCAATACTTGCATCAAGGTAATCGGCCTCAATAATTCGATAGTCTACTGAATCGGCAAATAATTCACTGAAGTCAGCTGCATCTGTACCAAATTGAATAATTTCAACATCATTCGCCATACTCTAGCAGCCTTCCCTTCCAATACTCGTATTGTCGATCAACGGTATATTGTCCGATTAGTTTAGTTGAATCAACAAGAGACTGATTCCAATGTCTCAAATTTTGCAAAAAATAATCCAGTCCAGCATTTAACGATTGCTCATCAGAGAGAATCCAGCCATTTCCCTTATTTTTCACCATTTCGTCTGAATATTTCAGAATCAACGGCACGCCAGCTGATACTGCTTGCATCAAAAGATAACGATTATTGTAACTACCCACATCAACTAACACTCGAGCGTGATTTAGTTGTTTCAACATTCGTGTGTGACTAAAATTCGTGCTCAAGTGGATATTAAACAGTATTTTCAAAAATGCTTCTTTTTCACTCTCTACATTCTTGTCAGCTACTTCATCCGTCTCATTTGAATTGTCGCCAGAAACGGCGACACTAGCTAACTGATTCCCCAACAAACGATGCAGTAAGTCATCGAGATGGTCATGATTGGAATTGGAAACAATCTGGAAGAAAGCCTCATCGTCAGAAATATCTATTTTACTGAATTTTTCGCGTAATATTTCTAATATCCTATGACTGATATCACGCTCAGTTGCTTCTGATCCTGTTTCCGCTACCAGAAAGTATTGTTCATCATTGATAATCTGATTCAGCACCGCCCTTACAACTGTCGCTCGATCGTTCGGCTGATCCGTATACGAGTGCCAATAAATCGGCATTTTTTCCTCTTCGTTACTTTCCCCAAGCCGTAATTCAGTTGCATAAGGATATCCTAAAATACTGTTTTTATGGACTTTTCTTTCTTTCAAAAACGAATGCCAGTAGTCTTGTAATTGTTGACTATCAACAAAAAAAGTCGAACAATCCGAAATCAAACGGACCACTTCACCCTGATTAGCTTTCATTCGCGGGTCGTTTATCTGTGTGGAAAGCAAATTGACAGGGAAAATATGACTTATTTTGCTGAGAAGCCTAACATCATGGCCGGTAAAGTCAGCCAGAATTACCGGATTGCTTGTGCCTTTTCGCGTTCTGAGGTGTTTTTGTGTAAACTCCATGATGACATCATTAATGTCGTCATATGTACCGCAGTCAAATCGATGTTCATTATCATTTAATACTTGAACACTCGGAGATTCTAAGCGATTGTATTTTAAAATCGGTACGCCAAGTTGATTAAACCAGATTTGACTTATCACGCCTTGATTACCGTCAACATACTTTTTGCAAGCAATGAAGCCACGATCATCATATTGATCAATTTCAGTAAGTTGACTATCTAACTGTTCAAAAATCACCTGGTCAACAAAGTGTTCTTTACTAAATTTCACTTCGGCCAAATACTGATCGTGCAAATATACAAGAGCGCTAAATGCAGAGTACGTGAACTCCGACCCGTCTGGCAAATCAATGTCTTCAATACTAAGCGGCATCCCTGAGTCTACGGTGATGTTCAGAATGTCATCCCAGACACACCAGTAAGAAGCATTGGAAAGATTGTTTACATTTAATTGATATCGCAACAGTGGTCTAAAATCCAACATCATCAGATTAACAGCGTCTCCATGGTCCTGGAAAATCTGATAAAGACTGATGATTGGATCCGCCGTGAACTCTTCAATTTGGGTATTCCATGACGGAACCAAATACAACATAGTCAATCACCTCTCAGCCTTCAAACTTCAGTAAGTCATAATCGTCGCGATAGCGCAGTGCATTCGCTTGGTCAAAAACGTTGTCCATTATTGTGACTAAAATAAATAAATTTGAAAACACGAATGACAAATTCGAAATGCCATCAACAAACAAGCCAACTACTAAGGGTGCAGCGCAGACAAAGGTAAGGTAAAGATTTCCAGTCGTAGAAACCAAGATCATTTTTCTGCTCAAGAATTTTTGTGTTTCCTCTCCTGGAACAACATTTTCTAAATAATCGCCACTTTTTTTCAGCGATTTTGCTAATTCTTCCGGTTGAAAGTTCATATATCCAAACGCGTAGGACAACCCTAGAACAATGATGGTGTAAATCAACACACCTACCCAATTATCGAAAGATAGATAATCATTAACAAACTGAATTGCATGATTATTAACCCCATATGCTGTAATATATCGCGGAATCATAAACACAGAGGTGGAAAACATAAGCGGCATTGCGCCAGCAGTAAGCACCCGAATTGGCAAATATGATTCCTCATAGTCGTTTTGGACCATTGGCCGTTTAACTGGGATTCGTTCCTCAGCCTTATTGATCCATACTGTCAGAAAAATCAAAATAAGGACAACAACTATTAGTATTGCGGTGGTTACTTTCGTCAGAATTAAAGGCATGGTTCCTAGGCCTTCACCTTGACCTAGTAACTGAAGCGTCGAAGATATGAGACTCGGGATAATCAAAATGCCCAGACCACCAACGCCATGCTCGCTATTGACATCCGCTAGCCATGATATCCACATAGCACCAGCCACTAATACAATAACTGCCCCCAGTATATTAATATCAATGCCAAAAACTATTGGTCCACGCCGAAATTCACTCTTTAGAAGAAAGGCTAGCTGAATGGCCTGGATTGTGGCTAAGGCAAGCATGACAAAGCGCTGTAAAAAGCCTTCTTGATACGGCGTCATATTCTTTAAAAAATTAAAATCTAACATCTTGAGAGCTTGCAGTAAAATCATGCCTGTCATGTACGGGGCTAATCCAACTGAAAACAAGGTTGGTGTGGATGCCTGTCCACCGGTGGTTGCCGCAAATACCTGTAAAAATGTATACCCCTTCAATACACGTCGTGCACTTTGAACGTCTAGCATGGGTAAGATAATGTGTTTACCAAGCTCAAAAACAATTACAATCCCAAGTGTAAATAATATTCTTTTGGTAGATTGTAAAATTAATCCGAACGCTGTTCGGACAAAAAAGATCAGCTTCCTTTAAAATGGTGTTTACCACAAACCCATTTTTTAGGAGCTGATCTTTTGTCTAGTATAACCTATTCTGAACGAATTAAAATTGAAACCTTTTGTGAGCTAGGACTGACCAATATCCAAATGGCTGAGCGGTTAAAACGATCTCCGTCTACGATTTCTTATGAATTATCTCGTTGTCAACCTTATCAAG
>DMZB01000271.1 GCA_003482405.1 Lactobacillus sp.
ACTTGGTGGATCTCAACAACTTCAAACCGCCCTTTTGCATAGCGCGGTAGTTGCTTCATACCGGCAACATCTTTTTTACCATATGTGTGATCAAAACCGGCAACCACCGCGACTGCATGTAACCCAACCATATAGTCATCCACAAACGTTTGCGGATCAACTGCTGATAATTGGGACGTAAAACTGATCCCGTACACAATGTCAACGCGCAATTGCTTTAGTAGTTGAAGTTTTCGATCAAATGTTGACAAGTAACGGAATGAATCAACCGACGTTTTATATACAATTGACGGATGGTGTGTGTACGTGAGCACAGCCAATTTAACCCCGCGTTCGTCCGCTAACTGCCGGGCTCGCTCAATCACTGCCTGATGGCCAATGTGAACACCATCAAAAAAGCCCATCGCCAAAACGACCGGACCGTTTGGAATTTGTTCAGGCCGATAAGGATGCCGCAAATAGATAACTTCCAACGTTTCACACCTTCAATATCAATAATTTAAGCCAACATGATACTTATTTTTATAAATGATTCGAGAACATTTTTAGCGGTTTCGCAACTTTACCATCGTTAGACAGCTGATAAAGTGCTTTGATGTGGCCCTGAAATTTTACCGCCGTAACTGCTTGATCCACTAAGATTGAGGGCGACAAAAAGCCGCCATTGGCCACGATGTCCCACTCTGCCAGTTTCAAGTTTACAACCGGATAGTGAGCGAGCGCTACATCAATCGGCAGCATCCGTTGCTGGATGCTGCCATCTTCCACAGCGGCACTAACTTCGTCAAGGGTCAACGTTTGCGACAAGGTAAAGCCGCCACTTTTTATCCGTGTGAGGTCACTCATCACTGCTGGCACTCCAAGTGCTTCACCAAGTTGGACCGATAATGTCCTGACGTAAGTTCCTTTTCCGCAAGCAATTTCAAACGGAATGATCTGCGTGCCTGTAGCAGCGTCAAACGTAGTCGGTCCATTCTGTTCAAAACGGTCCACGTGAATATGCCGCACTGGTCGCTCAACAGTTTCACCTGCCCGAGCGTACTCATATAGTTTACGCCCGTTAACTTTAACAGCAGAATACATCGGTGGAATCTGTTCAATGTCGCCAACCAAGCCTGTCATCGCATGCAGAATTTGAGCGTCAGTAAAGGGTTGCGTCAGTGGCTTTCTAGCAATCTCCTCACCATCCAAGTCTTCCGTCTCAGTCGCAAAGCCAAGCGTCACGGTGCCACGATAAATTTTACCGGAAGCCATCAAATAAGGCACAACCTTAGTGGCTGGCCCCACACAAATTGGTAACACACCGTCCACATTTGGATCTAATGTGCCTGAATGACCAATTTTTTTAGTGTGCAAAATTTTTCTTAACTTAAAAACCACATCATGGCTTGTCATGCCACGAGGTTTATTGATCGGTAAAATACCTTCCATGATCATTTAATCCTCATTTCGAATGTACGTGTGCTTACCCGTCCTCAAAGACGACGACTCGATCGTTTGACCGTTTTGATAACGCTCACAATTATAACCTAGCCCTAACCAAAAAGCGACTGAGATCTCATTGGACCCACATTTGCTCACAAAAAAAGATCCAGAACAGATTTTCCCTGCTCTGAATCTTTATTGCTGCCCAGATTAACACATGAAGCTGTTAAATACCGCCACTTAATCGCGGCCTTCACGATGCAGTTCATTGATCAACGCATCAATGTGACTGCCATACTGAACAGATTTATCCTGAACAAACGTAATTTCAGGCGTTTTGTAAATACTTAGTCGGTGGCCAAGTTCACCACGAATTAGTCCACTTGCTTTTTCCAATCCAGCAGCAGCCTTTTCGTTATCACTGGCCTTATCAGACAAAATGCTGTAATACAGCGTCGCGTCCTGTAAGTCACCGGTGACTTCGACACCTGTAATGGTGACACCTGTAACTCGCGGATCACGAACTCGTTTGAGCAAAATGTCCGCGACTTCACGTTGAATCTCCTGTTCCAGGCGACCCACACGATAATGCTTATTTGGCATCGTCTTTCACTCCTCACGTTGCTAAATTCAAGTGTTCAAAAGCCGTTATTCAACGGGCACTTCTTTCATCACGTAGGCTTCGATAACGTCGCCTTCCTTGATGTCGTTATAACCTGCAATCGTTAAACCAAGGTCAAAACCGGCCTTAACCTGCTTAACTTGATCCTTGAACCGTTGTAATGAACCCAATTTGCCTTCGTAAATAACCACACCGTCACGGATCAAGCGAACGCCGGCATCGCTACTGATATATCCTTCAGTAACCATCCCACCGACAACAGTACCAACCTTAGAAACTTTGTACAGTTCACGAACTTCAACCTGACCAGTAACTTCTTCCTTATAAACTGGTTCAAGCATCCCTTTCATGGCTGATTCAATTTCGTCAATGGCATTGTAGATCACGTTGTGCAAACGAATGTCAACACCATCACTGTCTGCTTGGGACTTAGCTTGCGCTGTTGGACGAACGTTGAACCCAACGATAATCGCGTTTGAAGCTTCGGCCAAGGTTACATCGCTTTCGTTAATGGCACCTACGGCTTGGTGAATGATGTTCACACGAACACCATCGACCTGAATCTTCTGGAATGAAGTGGCCAACGCTTCAACAGAGCCTTGAACATCAGCCTTGATGATAACGTCAACTTCCTTCATTTCGCCTTCCTTCATGGTGTCGAACAAGTTGTCCAACGTCACGTGGTTAGCATGGGAGCGTTCTTCGACCAATGCACGCTTGGCACGTTCTTCACCAGCAGCACGGGCAGATTTTTCATCTTCAAAGACAACAAACTTGTCGCCGGCCTCTGGCACATCATTCATCCCGGTAATTTCGACCGGCATGGCTGGTGTTGCGGCCTTAACAGTCCGTCCACGGTCATTGTTCATTGTCCGAATTCGACCATAGGTGTTCCCAATAACAATTGGGTCACCAACTTCAAGCGTGCCTTCCTGAACCAAAACAGTGGCAACAGGGCCGCGGCCTTTATCCAAACGGGCTTCAATTACTGAACCCAAGGCACGTTGTTCTGGATCAGCCTTCAGTTCCATCAAGTCAGCTTGTAACAGGATCATGTCCAATAATTCGTCCAAGTTCTTGTCATACTTAGCGGAAATTTCGACAAAGATGGTATCGCCACCCCAGTCTTCCGGAATCAAGTTATACTCAGCCAATTGCTCGATAACGTGGTTCGGGTTGGCACCTGGCTTATCGATCTTGTTCACCGCAACAATAATCGGTGTTTTAGCAGCCTGAGCGTGGTGAATGGCTTCAATGGTCTGAGGCATCACCCCGTCATCAGCGGCAACAACTAGAATCGTGATATCAGTAATGTCCGCACCACGTGCACGCATCGCCGTAAAGGCCGCGTGCCCAGGAGTGTCGATAAAGGTAATCTTACGGCCCTTTAACTCAACTTGGTAAGCCCCGATTTTCTGGGTGATCCCACCAGCTTCACCAGCCGTAATATGTGAATTACGTAACTGGTCCAGCAACGTGGTCTTACCATGGTCAACGTGCCCCATGATGGTAACAACTGGTGGCCGTGGGACCAACTTGGTTGGATCAGTTGTTGATTGTTCCTCAAAGAATTTGTCAATGTCGGCAATATCTTCTTGCGGCTTCTCTTGAGCTTCAATGCCATAATCAGCGGCAAGAATTTCAATGGTATCCTTATCCAAACTCTGGTTTTGGTTAACCATCACACCCAGCATGAACAACTTCTTAACGATTTCCGCAGTCTCACGGTGCAAGATTTTACTCAAATCCTGTGCATTCATACCAACGTCATACATCAAGACATCTGGTAATGGACGTTCCTTACGGGTTGGTGCTGGTTGTGCCTGTGCCGTTTGTTTGATCCGTTGATTACGTTTGTTACGCTTTTGATGTTTTTGACCGTACTGTTGTTGGCCACGGCCGCCACGACGGTTGTTGTTACCGAAGCGATTACCGCCACCGTTATTGCTGTTTCCAAAACGGTTATTACTGCGCCCGTTACTACTATTGCTGTTAGACGAGCCAGCACCAACACCGACCGTTGAACGGTCAGTGTTTGATCGTGAACTCGTGTTAGCAGAACGATTATTAAACGAACTGCGTGAACCACCGTTATTTCTGTTGGCACTATTACCGTTAGTCGTGTTACGTGAGCCGTTGTAACTACGGTTATTGTCCCGACTGTTACTGTTGCTGCTATTGCCGTTACGGTTGCCATTGTAGCCACCACCGTTACGCCCATTTGTGTGCGTGTTGGTTGCACTACTGTGGTTGTTTGACGGCCGGCTGTTACTGGTGTTAGAACGTGAACTCCCAGAATTG
>DMZB01000323.1 GCA_003482405.1 Lactobacillus sp.
GAGTTTTCAACCTTCCACTTGGTTGGTTTGCCATCCACCAGATCAACACCAGTAAGTACCATGGCGTGAGTCATCAGGCTCTCGCCGTAGTCCAAACGTTCCGCTTTGCTCATGGAGAAATCAACGTCGAACAATTCGTCCTTGGCGTAAACCTTGGTGTCCATGATCCCATTCTTGCGGTCAGAACTCTGACCAACATCACAGCCGAACCAAACACTTTGGCCAGCCTGTAATTGTGCGATGGCCATTTGCTTGAAGTCTTCCATCGAAACGTTTAAATGTTTAACGTCACGACCGCCGACAACGTTACCCAACATTTCAATTGTGTAAGTCTTGTTGTATTCCTTGTCGTCAGTAGGGGCATTGATAACGGAAACGTATTGTGACAAATCCCATTTAACATACTTGTCGTAGAAAGACTTTGGCGTCAAGTCACGGTCAATGTGATATTGCTTGTCAGCATCACGGTATTCGAAGTCAAATTTAGTGACGGGTTCGCCGAAGCTGTAGGCTAAGATGCGGTAAACTTCTTGCAGTTTACGATCTTTCATTTCGTCTAATTCAGCACGGCTGGCCTTGCTGGCAACTAACTCACGTAATTCAACGGCATCTTTACGTAACTTCAAGTTTAATAGGCTGTTGATTTGGCCTGAGGCAGATGAGTTAAATGTTTCTGGCATGACGGACTGAGGAACCACGCCATACTTTTCGATAATGGCGCAAATCATGTCCCACTGGCCACCATCTTGTTGTGGTGTTTCCATTAAGAAAGCGACTTTGCGGTCATCTAATGGCTTATCAGCCGTGTTGATGACGTTTTCGTAGAAGTAGTTGGCCTTTTCAAACTTGTCCCAGAAATAAGTATAGTTTTGAGATAATTCGAAGTCGCCAGGCAGGTTAAATGCATCCTTCATGGCGTGACGCATGGTGTTCAATGCGGCAAACATCCAACAACGGCCACTTTGCTTTTGGTTCGAAACGTGGCCAGTATCCAAATCAATGGAGAAGATGGGGGTCATGTTAACGTTGGCAATGTCGTCTTGGGCTGTTGCCAGGATACCGTTTTTCTTAACGGCGCGTTCCAGAACAGAGGCGTCCTTGCGTTCTGACAATTCGCTTTCATAACGGCGAATTTGATCAGGTGTAATTTCAGTACTCAAATGGCTCACTCCTTTTTATGTGCATGCAAACAGTATATCGCATTAGAGCATGATTAAAAAGTGGTGAGTTTGTGTGAAGTGAGCAAAAATATGGAGTGTTGTTTACGTATGTTAAGTTAAATCAGTGCCAGTATCAATAAAATGTGATGGGGTAACAAGGAATGAGTTGGCAAAGATGATTTTGCGCTTCACTCAGGCTTTTTTGAATACTGAGCACTCTTTTGAATAATGAAAATCAAAAACTATTGCAGGTATCGAGGAAGACGCATGTTACGGCATTTTGTTCGTAAAGGAAATCCGATACCGATTTGGGCCATGTTTGAACTTGTTACGATGGGAGATTTGGGATCGTCTGTGGAGTGTATGGGACCCAAAGAAAAAGCTGATGTTGAATACTTTTGGGGGACGGCCGATAATTCCTATAGCAATCAGGGTGAAATGCTCGCCAGACATATCTTTATTTTAAAGGAGTTAAGAAATGCGATTGCTCACAATAAAATTGACATTCTTCATCGAGATAAGTATATTTAAGTCATTGATTGCGGCGTATCTTTGCGGAGTGCGCTTGGGATGTCCGATGAACGTTATCGGGCATCTTTTTTGTGTCGAAATCATTTTACTGAAGAATATTAGAATTATTACCGCTCATCGAATTTAAATAAAACAGCGACTGGTTTCAATAACCAATCGCTGTTTTAAAATTATTCATTTATCGATCCAACACCATGTCGTAAGCGACATTGGTTTCATCTGGTTTGCCACCTGTAACTGGCACTAATCCAATGTAGTCAAAACCGTTAGTTTCAATAACATGTTGCATGCCAAAGTTTTGGGGATGCGTATCGATTCTGACACTTTCAACTTCTGGATCAGCTTGGATTTGCTCCAACATAAGATCAAAGAAGTCGTGGGTGAGGTGATGACCGCGTGATGCTTTTGCCATGGCAACGCGATGGATGGACACGTAATTTGTTTCCGTGCCAGTCACACGCCAGTTACCATCAACAATTGCTTCATAAGGGTGATCAATGCCTTTAACCAACGATGCAATTGCCAAAATCGTACCTTCGTCATCCTTCAATGCAACAGTTTCACCGCGTTCAATGTCACCGGCAATGACACTGTCTTCAGGATAACCATCCTGCCATTGATCAATGCCTTGTTCTGCCAAAAAGTCGCGGGCATCAGTAATGATGTCCTTGATTGCTGGTAGATCGTTCATGTCTGCAAAGTGTAGGGTTACGTTTAAAGTTGATGTTGTCATGAGACTCGCTCCTTTTTATTGGTGTAATGCCAGAAGGGTGTTACAAACGCTATCGAGTTTACGTTCATAACTGCCGACCAACACTCCACGAGCAATGTGCTGTCAAATCGACAGCCAGGTTGATTCACGAGGAATCATGACAGTGACCATATTATGGGTGGGTAACTCCTCATCAGTTACACTTTTCATTGGCTGGTCACTGCCTGATGAAAAGGTCATTTTGTCGACCACGAAAAAGCATTTTACACGGTTTACTTACAAAAGGCTAGTGTTTTTAACATTAATTTTGCCCTCATAAATTCCTTTATTGAAACTGGTAAAAGCACTGATAGATAAGCGGTTGTGCAACGTTCACAAGTTTGCTTAGTAAAATTTAATCGTAATAACCCTGATTAGGGGATTCTTATCACTGGCCATATGTCAGCGACCATACTTTAAACAATTGAAAGGCATGTCCTAACTGTTCGAGTGATTAAAACAGTTTGGTGCATGCCTTTCTTATGCTTAACAATGATTGAGTGCAAAATTTGTACTTCAAGAGACTAAATTTTATACCAATGTCTAAAATTAAACAAAATTGATTATTAAATTTAGATTACGCGAGAAATGCTTTTTTCGCGTCCAAATATGACTTATGAAACATGCGCAAGTTGTCGTCAAAATTCTGAACACGGTTGCCCATCATCATTAGTTCAACATTTGACTTGGCAAATTCCAAAGCAAATTCATGTGCACGATTATCTTTAAGAACCTTGGCCTGTTCATCTTTCTGCGTTGCAGCTAATTGAGTTAATTGTTCAAAAGGATTGCTCTGATTTGACGGTGTACTACCTATACTATTATCCATTTTTTGTGCTCCTTTGAGTTATATTGCAAAATTAATTATATATCTTTATGACGAAAATATATATAAA
>DMZB01000216.1 GCA_003482405.1 Lactobacillus sp.
GTGCCTATACATATGTTTACACCGTTTTTGGCGAGTTGATTGCCTGGGTGTTAGGCTGGTCGCTAGTTTCGGAGTACATGTTTTCCGTTTCTTCAGTGGCGACGAGTTGGTCGGCCTATTTTCAAAACATTCTTGCCGGGTTTGGCTGGCGGTTACCGGTCTTTTTGCGAGCTGCGCCGGGAACAGCGAGTGTACCAGGCGGGCGTTTTGACCTCATTGCCTTTTTGATTGTGATGATTATTTCCGTTTTGTTGCTCGGCGGGGTTCATGAATCAGCACGCGTCAATACGGCCATGGTCGTCCTAAAGATTGCCGTTATTTTGTTATTTATTGGCGTTGCCATCTTTTACGTCAAGCCTGCAAACTACCATCCGTTTATGCCGTTTGGTGTTGGTGGGGTGTTTAAAGGTGCTGCGTTGGCTTTTTACGCTTATGTCGGGTTTGATGCAGTGTCGTCAGCGGCCGAAGAAGTTAAGCGGCCACAGCGTGACATGCCAATTGGAATCAGCATGTCGTTAGTGATCGCGTCGATTTTATACATTACGCTGGCTACTGTATTGGTCGGCATTGTCAAATACACGAAGTTGAACGTGGCCGATCCCGTCGCATTCGCGTTGCAGTATCTGCATTTAACAAATCTGTCAGGGATTATTTCGTTAGGCGCAATCGTGGGAATGACCACGGTGCTACTGGTTATGTCATATGGCGGCACGCGGTTGATTTTCGCGATTTCACGAGATGGATTATTGTCAAACCGATTGCACAAGTTGAGTCCTAAGACTCATGTACCGGTTTCAAACACGATTCTATTTGGACTATTTGCGGCGATCTTTGCTGCATTTATTCCGATCAGCTTGGTTTCTGAACTCGTGAACATTGGCACGCTGTTTGCTTTTGCCCTTGTATCACTAGGCGTCGTCTTTTTACGCCGTAATCCAGCATTTGCCCATGCTAAAGCTGCCTTTCATGTTCCGTTGTATCCCTACCTGCCGATTCTCTCGTTTATTTTATGTGTCGGACTAATGCTCATGTTGCAGGTGTTCACGTGGGTCGCGTTTGTCATCTGGCAAGCCGTGGGATTATCGATTTACGCGATGTATGGTTACCGGCATAGTCATGCGCGACGAAATCTTGAACAAAATTACCGAGACTGAGGTTAACAAAGACCGCTTCGTTTCCGAAATTTGGAAATGAGGCGGCCTTTGTTATTTTTAGCGCAAATCGATCTGACATTTTTCTCTATAAATCAATGAGAAAGTCGTCAATTAAAGATTAGTAACCCGCAGATAGATTAACCTGGTTACGGCTGACTTCACCACTGGCGACAAACGTCTTCAAATTATCATACAGAATTGGGAATAGTCGTTGGTCTAGATGATCCACGACACCAGAGACGTGTTGTGTCAACAAAATATGATCGTTAGTCCATAATGGGGATGTTTCTGGTAGTGGTTCAGGATCAACGACATCTAACGCGGCGTATTTGAGATGATCTGAATCTAGGGCGTTGATTAATGCATCATTAATAACCGCGTTGCCACGACCAACGTTAATGAACAATAATTTGTGATCGAGCTGATCAAAAAAGGTTTTATTAAAGAACCCCTTCGTTGCTGGTGTGCCTGGCATCACATTGATAATAATGTCGGCCGCTGCCAAGCCTTTTTGATAGTTGTCAATGGCATAGGTTTCGTCAAAGTTAGCTGCCGGATGGCCGGTTCGGTTAACCCCGGCGACATGAACGTTCATCGTGTGGAGCAAACGAGCAGTTTCTGTGGCGATATGACCGGTGCTAAAGATAATTACCGAGGTTTCGTCGGCAACCAGCAAGTCGTCAGCGGATTGTTCCCAGAAACGTTGAGGGCGACGTTGTTCTGCTGTCCAAATGCCGCGAGTGAAATGGAAAATGTAACCCAGAATGGATTGAGCGATTGCCGGACCATGGATGCCACTGGCGTTAGTCACGACAATTTGTTGTTTGGCAATCTGGGCGAGCGGCAGGTAATCAACACCAGCTGAAAAGGTTTGAATCCATTTTAGCTGACTGTGCGGTGCATTTAACACGCTGGGACCGACCTCGGGGTGCCAGCCGTAGATGATGCTAATATCAGCCGGATTGACCTGTTTGCGGGCCAAATCGTCCGGTGTGACAACATTGATCCCTAATGCCTTGACTTGCGTGCGTTGCTGCTCTGAAAGCTGCATTATTGCGAGTAATTGTTCCATGACAAGACCTTCCTTTTTGAGTAATGATGGTGAATTTATACATTAGCCACAGTCTACAACTGTGACCCGACTTTGTGCCGTAAACTGCGGCTACAAATACGATACAAACACATTATAACGTGGACGAACACAAAAGAGTTGCTGAACCCGCTGGTTAAGTAACTTAACAGTACGGTTACTTAAATGCTGAAAATTGAATGTGAAAATGGCAAATAAACAACCTTTAATTTGAAAACTCATTTATCAGTCGATATAATTTTAATTGGAGAGCGGTTTCATTCGGTTGGATGTTTACATATTCGGTTGACCACAATCGAATGAGCCACAGCATAATAACCTTTATTGGATTGCCGGTTAGTCCGCTGGCGGTCTGGACTGAGTTATTTTGTGAAATTACTCGCAATTATTCTTTATCACAAAAGGGGCGACGTGCGATGTCACTATTAGGGCTTAGCATTCTTTCATTAGCGCGTTTCCAATTTGCAATGACAACTGTGTTCCACTTTTTCTTTGTGCCGTTTTCAATTGGCCTGGGATTAGTGGTTGCCATCATGGAAACGAACTATGTCATTCAAAAGAAGGATATTTATAAGAAGATGACCCAATTTTGGGGCAAAATTTTCCTACTATCCTTCGCAGTAGGGGTTGTCACCGGGATCATCCAGGAATTTCAATTTGGGATGAACTGGTCGCAATATTCACGTTTTATGGGCGATATCTTTGGCGCGCCTTTGGCCATTGAAGCACTGGCGGCATTCTTCCTGGAATCAACGTTCATTGGACTGTGGATGTTTACCTGGGATCGATTTAAGCCAGTTTGGCACTGTGTCTTTATTTGGCTGACATCAATTGGTTCGATGTTGTCAGCCGTTTGGATTTTAGCCGCTAACTCATTTATGCAGGACCCTGTGGGCTTTGCATTGAAGACGGTTAACGGGAATACTAAAGCAGTGATGGTTAGCTTTGCTGATGTCATTAAGAATCCTCAGCTATGGCTAGAACTGCCTCACGTGCTGTTTGGTGCATTTTTAACGGCTGCCTTTGTCATTGCGGGTTCATCTGCTTGGCGGCTGTTAAAGGGCAAAAATGTCGACTTCTGGCGCAAGAGCATTAAGGTTAGTTTAATTGTCGGCTTGGTGGCGGCCATCGGTGTAACTGCCGTTGGTGACCAGCAAACACAATACATTATCAAAAACCAACCCATGAAGTTTGCGGCCACAGAAGGGTTGTACAAGACTACTGGTGACCATGCTTCTTGGGCCATCATCGAAGGTATGGACAACAAGGACCACAAAGTTACGTGGAGCATTGAGATTCCTTATGTGTTGAGTATGCTGTCGTACCACAAACCAAGTGGTGCAGTTACCGGGGCTAATCCGCTGAATAAGCAGTTACATCAACAGTATGACAAGAAGTTTGGTAAGGATGTTAATTACTTTGTTCCAATGCACACATTATTCTACAGCTTTAGAATTATGGCGGTTTCAGCCGGGGTCTTTGCATTGCTAGCCATTCTCGGATTGTACTGGAACCGCAAAAAGTCCGATCAAATTGTGCGGTACCGTTGGTTCTTGTATATTCTCGGTTTAGCCCTATGGCTACCATTCATTGCGAACACGGCTGGCTGGTTTGTGACTGAACTTGGCCGTTATCCGTGGGTCGTTTATGGCCTGTTGACGATTGCAGATGCGGTTTCGCCACATGTTACCGTCGCTTCGTTGCTCTTCAGTAACATTGTTTACTTCTTGCTTTTTGCCGGCATGGGCGCGGTCATGATCGTTTTGAGCCATCGTGTGCTGGTCGCTGGACCAGATGCTGATCTGCAAAGCGGTTATGGCGTCAATGACGACCAGGATAGCAAAGACGATGAGAGCGTCGATCCATATGCAAAGGGGGCCTTCAACCATGAGTAGCTTACAATTCATTTGGTTTTTACTCATTGGCTTGCTGTTTGCCATCTTCTTCTTCCTTGAAGGTTTTGACTTCGGGGTCGGGATGTCTATGAATACGTTGGCCGATAATGACCGGCAACGCGATGCACTGGTGCGTACAATTGGACCACACTGGGATGGTAATGAAGTTTACTTGTTGACCGCTGGTGGTGCAATGTTTGCTTCGTTTGGTTCGTGGTATGCGTCACTATTTTCAGGCTTTTACGTGATGTTTCTACTGGTCTTAGTTGCATTGATCATGCGTGGTGTCTCATTTGAATTTCGCAAGGACATGCGCACTAACTTCTGGCGTCGTTTCTGGGAATGGTCATTAACGATTTCATCATTAGCTGCACCGTTTCTACTCGGAATGATTTTCACTGCAATGGTCAAGGGGATGCCAATTGATAAGCAAGGTGACATCATTGGTCACTTTACCGATTACGTAAACTGGTTCTCCATTGTTGGTGGGGTTGCTGTTGCATTACTTTGCTACCTGCACGGGCTCAACTTTATTCGTTTGAAAACGGATGGTTCATTACGCGAAAAAGCACGGACATGGGCCAAATTCCTGTATCCAGTGCTATTTGCCGGCGAAGTGGTCTTTGCCATTCTCGTTTACGTTTACACCGATTTCTTCAGCAAGAAGCCAATTTCCACGTTATTGATTCTAGCGGCAATTGTTTTACTGAGTGTCATCGCGTATGTGGCGACCCTAAAGGACTGGGAAGTCACCTCGTTTGTTAGCGGCGGTTTAACGTTACCGGCTGTGGTTATGCTGTTGTTTGTCGGAATGTTTCCACGGGTTATGGTGGCAAATAACGCGGCCAACAGCATTCTGATCAAGAACGCGTCGAGCTCAGCCTATACGCTGAACTTAATGACATGGATTGCTTTAGGAATTTTGCCGTTTGTTTTGGCCTATCAAATTTGGAGCTACTGGGTCTTTTATAAACGTATCAAAGTAAATTAAATTTAAACTGACTGAGATGTTGGGGAAAGTAAGGAGTGGAGAATTGTATGATTGATCGACGTATCTTTCACTTACCCGGCATCACGAAAATGTTAAGTATTCTGGCAGTGTTGGTATTACTACAGGCATTTAGCATTCTCTTTCAAGGCGTTTTCTTATCACGAACGCTGACCGATTTATGGAATCGGGAGGCTGAAGCGCACATTTTAGGGCCCGTATTATTATTTGCGGGCTTTTTTGTGTTGAGGCAAGTCTTGGTGATGCTTAAAAATCGAATCATGCAGCCGTGGGCAGATCAAACTGTGTTTAATCTGCGTCAACAGTTGTTACAAAAGTTAGTGTCGGCTGGGCCTAACATTGTTGCTAAAGAAGGCACTGGGAAAATTGTCACCATGGCATTAGACGGCATGAATCAAGTCAACACGTATCTGATGTTGGTCGTAATTAAAATCTTTGACATGATGATTATCCCTACAGTCTTGCTTGTTTATTTATTTTTCTTGCGCTGGCAAGAGGCACTCTTTCTATTAGTCATATTTCCACTGATCATTTTATTTATGATTATTTTGGGGTATGCAGCGCGCGATAAGGCCAACCGGGAGTTCGCGAGTTATACTCAGCTATCTAATAATTTTGTTGATGCGTTGCGTGGACTGCCGACATTAAAGCAACTGGGACTTAGTGAGGCATATGCAGACAACATTTACGCAGTGTCAGAGGACCACCGTAAACGGGTCATGGGCACGTTAACGATCGCAATCTTGTCAACGTTTGCCTTGGATTTCTTTACAACATTATCCATCGCGGTGGTCGCCGTGTTCCTTGGATTGAGTTTGGTCGCCGGCCACATTGCGTTATTTCCTGCTTTGACGATCTTAATTTTAGCGCCGGAGTATTTTCTGCCAATTCGTAACTTTGCTAATGACTATCACGCGACGCTGAACGGTAAGAATGCGCTGACCGCTGTTTTAGAAGTTCTAAACATACCTGAACCGACCAATCGCGAATTGTTAACCGCGCCTCAGGCTAAGTGGACTGCCGATAGCACATTGCAACTGGATCATGTGAATTTCAGTTATGGTGAGCAACAGTCCGCACTGACGGACTTAAGCTTTACGGCTAGGGGATTTGAAAAAATCGGCATTATTGGACCATCAGGCTCAGGCAAGTCAAC
>DMZB01000321.1 GCA_003482405.1 Lactobacillus sp.
TGGATCATCAACTTCATGTCGCCGGGCCGTTAAATGGCTCAAAGAAAAAAAGGTGCCCTTTCAAGAACACCCAATTGATACGACGAGTAACCTATCCGTTAAAACGCGTGAAAAGCTTTCAACTGATACGGTAAAACAGTTCTTGGCCGCCAGTGAAAATGGCTGTGACGAATTGCTTGCGCCACGTTCCCTCGCCATGCAAGAATTATCCAAGGTAATGGACATCACCCGTTTGTCACTGACGGAAATGATTGATGTCATCGCCGACCACCCAAAGATGTTACGTTGGCCGATTGCGTTTGACGACCACCGTCAAATCCTACAAGTCGGGTTCAACGACGATGAATTTGGGACATTTATCCCCCGCAAACTACGTAAAATGGAACTTAATAACATCCTTGCCCGATTGAACGGGTAACCAAAAAAGAGACGTTCTAGAAGTCGAGCAATTCGCTTGCTCTTCTCTAGAACGTCCTTTTTGAATTCAATTAAGCATCCTGACGCGTTGCGGCAATGTCTACTTCACGGATATTAACCTCTTGTGGCATGTCGTACATGAACTTCACTGTTTCAGCGACATGAACAGGATCCAAGGTGATTCCACCCATTGTTTCCTTCCAGCTTTCGTAGTCTGACAATGCAGACTTGCTAGTCACGTGCGTCAACAGTTCCGTTTCAGCAGCACCAGGGGCCACCATCATGACACGGACATTTTCTCCAGCACTTTCCTCATGGATGGTCTCTGACAACCCGTGCACGCCAAACTTACTTGCAACGTATGCGGCATGGTTCACAAACGTCTTCTTACCAGCCAATGATGACATATTCAAGATGGTCCCGTGATGACGTTCACGCATATCATTTAACACGATTTGTGTGCCATTTAAGACACCCATCACGTTGGTGTCCAGCATTGTTTGCCATTCCTTACGATCCTGGTTTTGAACATTCCCCAGCAGCATCAAGCCGGCGTTGTTGACCAATAAATCTGTCTTACCATACTTGTCTTCAGCTTTACGAATCGCTTTTTCAAACTGGTCATAGTCCGTCACGTCAACTGTGTCGATCATGACATTTTCCATGCCCTTGGCAACTTCAGCCAACTTTTCTTCACGACGGCCCAGTAACAACATTGGGTAGCCATCAGCGGCAAACTGCTTGGCAATTTCTTCACCGAAGCCAGAACTTGCGCCGGTAATCACAACTAATGATTTCATTTTAAAAATCCTCCAAAATTCCATTTCTCAACGTTTGCAAGTATAATGGGCTCATTGACAAAAAGGAAGTACGCACTTTAACGTAACTACGAAAAAACATTTGCTTTGTAAGTTATGGTCCTGCAGGCTTCTCGTTACGACTCAGGAGGTCACTATTATGCAATCACGTCCCACCATCATTCATCCGCGTTACCGCAACGAATTTGATGCCACGATGCAACTCATCCAAGGAAAATGGAAAATTATCATCATGTACGAAATCGCAGAAAGCGGCACCAGCAGATTTGCTGACTTACAACACCACATCCGCGAAGTATCCCACAAAACCCTAACCAACCAGCTCAAGGAATTGGCGGACGACGGTTTGATCGAACGTCATGATTTTCAAACGGCTCAACCACATGTTGAATATACCCTAACGCAGAAGGGCGAATCAATCATTCCGCTTCTTGATGCAATTTGTGCCTGGGGTGACAGTCATATCGACCATTCACAAATTGAACGGGATCTGTGTGATGAATAATCTTTAATGCGGATAATTCGTTTGGGGCGTGTAGCGCGCTTGCCACAGAAAATCTGTAATTGCACGATCAACGTGCGGATTTTGATGCAACAGATAGTGCAGCACGCTGATGCCGCCAACAATTGTCTCACTCTGGTACCCATCAACACGTCCGGCCAACATTTCGCCTAACTGATGATCACCTTTAACAGATACACCCAGATCGCCACCGGTACCAAACATATCACCGGCGATATTCAGTACCTGAATGTGATGTGGAAAACGATCAGCGGCTGCCCGTTCCTTCTTACTAAAGGTCGTCGCAATGTTGACAAACTTGGCGGTTTTTGGATAATCTTCGCGTTGATCAGCCGCGCGTCCTGTCAGATATTGATAAATAATGTTATTTCCGGAAGAGTGTCCAACCATATTGACGGTCTTAATGTGTTCGCGTTGCTTCAGAATACGCATCACATTTGTTAGCTGCTTGGCTTCCCGTGACGCGTGGTGATTGTCCGCAAACAAAACCAAAATCAGTGGATTGCGTTTGCCCAGCGAACCACGTTTATCAATGGTTGGGTTGCCGTCTTTAGCGACATGAATCGTCCACACTGCCTGACCGATATCATAGCGTTCAAACCGCGCATTCATTGGTCCAAACGTCAGCCAGTTACTATAGTCACCAGACACAAAAAGCGTCGGTGTTTTACTATAGGTCACTTGGACATGACCCATTTCCTTTTGTTCACTGGCCTCCCAGCCCATTACGATACCGGCAACCACTAAAATGGCACACAAAATACCGATTAACCACCGAATAAAGCGGTCTTGTTTTGCTGGTCGTTGTGCGACCGCGTGTTTTTGCTCACCCATGACTGAAATTCCCCCGTTTAATGGCGCTATTATACCGCATCGACTTAAAAAAGCCGTTCATGTCCGTTATCATGAGCAGAATCATTGGTGAAAATTAATATTTTAAATGTAGCTATCAAAACACCCTCTTCAAATACTGACCGCTTCGCTCCGCGGTCCATTTGAAGAGGGTGTTTAATTTGTCTACATTTCCGAAATCTTTGACTTTAGATAACGACTTAACTTTTCCTTTGGATAGTAACCAGAGACCTTTTCGACGGCCTTGCCATCTTTAAAAACGACTAAGCTAGGCACACTCATCACTTTATACTTTTCAGCGATGGCCTGATGATCGTCGACATCCAAACGCAAAAAGTTGATTTCATGGTTATATTCTGTTTCCAACTGGCTTAACACGGGTTCCATCATTTTACATGGTCCACACCACGGTGCCCAAACATCCAGCACGGACAGGCCCGTAGTCGTCGCCGCGTCGATTTCCGTTTGCGTTGTTACATTTTGTGCCATTTCTTGCCTCCGTAAAAAATCATGAGGCTAGTATACGAAATTAGCAGGCTCCTTTGCAACTCTGAGCACTGAGATCCGAACAAAACGGATGTTATTCATAAGGATGTGGCCATAGCAACTTCGTTTGTTTGACCTCATCGATGGTCTTTGTGCCCGCCAGTTGCATGGTAATCCGCAATTCCTGATTAAAGTGCTGCATGACTGAGCGAACCCCCGCCACACCGCCAAGATTCAGTCCATAGAATAATGGCCGTGCAAACGCAACGACATCTGCGCCGCTAGCTAACGCCTTAAAAGCATGTTCACCACGCCGGATCCCAGAATCAAAAATAATCGGCACCTCGTGGTTGACTGCCTTGGCAATGCCGGGAAGCACATCAAAGGACGCTGGCCCGCCATCTAATTGACGACCACCATGATTGGACACCCAAATCCCCTTTGCGCCAGCACCGATGGCTAACATCGCGTCGTCTGCTGACTGAACGCCTTTAACGATCACGGGTAGATTCGTGTAGCTAGCGATTGCATCAATATCAGCCAGACTCAATGTCCGTTTGGCCTTGGCGTATATTTCCATGATGTTTAGCCCTTCACCGCTGTTATCACTTGCCGAATAATCGGCTAAATTGACCATTGGTAACGGGAATGAAAAACCAGTTTTCACATCGGCTTCCCGGTAGCCACCCAGAGACGCGTCCGCCGTTAGAATAATCGCTTTGATGCCAGCCGCAACGGCTTGATCTAAAATCCAGTGATTAAAGCCGTTATCGTTACTCATATAGAGTTGGAAAAATTGCGGTGCTCCGTGACCAGCCGCAGCAATTTCCGTCACACTTTCGTTTGCATACGTTGAAATCGACATAATTGTGCCTTCAGCCGCCATCGCTTCGGCTGTTTCTGACTCACCATTCACGTGTAATAGCCCGTGAGCAGCGGCCGGCGCATCGATCATCGGCGTATCCAAATCCACACCCCAAAATTTGGTATGCAGATCTGGATTTTCAAGGTTGCGCAATACGCGAGGAACGATTTGTGCATGGTCGAACGCGGCCGTGTTTTCACGCATCGTCCACTCTGTTTCGGCACCACCCTGAATGTAGCCAAACGCACCTGGTTCCATGCGTGCCTTTACCAGCGGTTCCAGACTTGCCAAGTCGTCAATATGCAGTTTCTTTTCATCTGTACTTGCCTGATATTCAGCCATCGTTATTTCCTCCTGACCGTTAGCCAAACCAAATCATTTATCAACATCAACATGGTAAAACAAAAGGCTGCCCACACATGTGAACAGCCATTTCAAATGGTGAACTATTATTAAGTTTATAGATTAATGTTTGTTTGGTGAACGTCCAATCAAACCTACTGATCACGGCGCGTCTGGCGTGATCTGCTTTGTGACCGACGAACGAAGTGGACAATCAGTGTTATGATTACCGCCGCTAAAATCACGAGGCCAAATACCGTTGAAGAAATTTCAATGTTGATTGCCGGAATCGAAATAAATAACTTAATGGCAATCAGAGCAATCAGCACATACGCCATTGTTTCAAGTTCTGGAATACGACGCATCAAATTCATAATGAACTCTGCAATTCCCCGCATACATAGAATCCCAATTAATCCACCAATCAAGACAATCACGGGATTACTCGAAATCGCCAATGATGCCAATACTGAATCAATTGAGAACACAATGTCCATGATTTCGATTTGAATTACCACGGACCAAAAGACAGAAATATGACCAAATCGTCGCGGCTTCACCGGCTCTGCGTTTTCTTGACCCACGGGGTGACGTTTGCGCTGGGTGATTAGATGGTGGAAATATCTGTACACCAAGTAACAGAGGTACAGTGCGCCAATCACTTTGATGATCCAGAAATTAATGAGGTACGTCCCCACTCCGATAATCAGAAAACGGAACAAGTAGGCGCCCCACAGACCATAGAATAGTGACTTTTCACGGTCTTTAAGATTGGTCAACGATGTGGTTTGTGCCGCCAACACGACGGCGTTATCAACGGACAACAGACATTCAATTAAGACTAAAGATCCAATGATCAACCAGTCATTACTGCTGGTTAATACCGCCGCCCAGTTATGACCATCGAAAAATGGGCCATACAGTTGGCTTAATAGGTGTAACAACGATAAAATCCTTCTTTCTTTGTCAGAAACTGACGCCACGTCCTGCTTTCATAGCAGTTTCAGGCCATCAAGATTTGGACTCTGAAAATGCCGCTGGTAGCGGTGCATCAATTGTCACGCGTTCGCCACTAAAAGGCAATATCAAACTTAGTTGAACGGCATGCAAAAGCATTCGTTTAGGTTGAAAATACGCCAAATTCTGTTCATACAACGGATCACCAATAATTGGGTGTCCATTACCAGCGAGATGAACCCGCAACTGGTGCGTTCGGCCAGTCATTAAGGTTAGTGAAACCAAACTAGCCTTATTGGTTTCTTTCAGCACCTGATAATGCGTTTCCGCAGTTTGGGCGCCAACGCCATTAATCAGGCGTTTGCGGCGGTCGTTTGGATCACGACCAATTTTGTCTGTAAAGGATCCGGTTGAGTGTTCAAACCGTCCTTCAACCCACGCCTGATACGTACGATGAATATGTTTATCACTGATCTGCCGGTCCAAAATCGGTACGACAAGCGGCGTCTTCGCTACGATCATCGCACCACTAGTAGCCATATCCAAACGATGAACCATCCAGGGTTGAACCTGTTGTGGAGCTAACTGTGCCGTCAAAAAGTTCATGACTGTGCCAGCTTCATCAGTTCGGTTGGGATGACTTTTTACACCGCTGGGCTTGTTAACGACCAACAACTGATCATTTTCAAACAGCATGGGCAATGACAGGCTGTTGTCTGGCAAATAGGTTTGGACTGGTGTTTGCAATTCATCCGCGCGCAGTGTGATCGTGACGACATCTCCTACGGTAACTGTTGAGTTGTAGGGTCGGTAGACACCGTTGACTTTAATGTCTTCACGAATGCGTAAGTAGTGTTGCAGGCGTTTGGGCACTAACCACATGCGTAATAACCCACGAATGTTCAGTTTGGCTTCGGCCGCGGTGACAGTCAGTGTTGTCGTCCACTTTTGTTGCGTATCGGGCATCGCTTTGCCACCTCCCTGCATGAAATATCCTGTATTAGTTTACCGCTCTAACAGCTTGAGCGCATTCAAATATCTGTTCGTACACAGCTTTCCGTTTCGCCAGCCTGGGACGCCGTTTCCGTGGGACCGGTCTCAGCCCCGAAAATCACGGGTCTTCAACCTCGATTCTGAACCGAAACCCTCGTTTCAGAACCCGTCCTGCAACATTAAGCAGCCTAACCCCCGCCGTCAAATGTTGCTGCCACGGAACTCTGTCCCAGGCTCGCTTCACTACACCCAAATAGCGCGTAACCCGTTGGTGTAATTGTTTTGATTAACGCGATATTTTGAACAGCCGTTACCCGTTGCTGAATAGATCAAAAAAACGACGCTGTGTTTGACGGCTACGGTGAGCCGAAGGTGGGCAGGGTTGAAATCTGCTGTGAAAGTGTTGTTAATTCGGTGAATTATCCGAATTTAAAACACGGACGCGCTTGAAGACGTGGTTTATGCGGCTTCAAGGCGAGGTCTAAGACTGTGATCTTCAAGCTTAGACCGGTCCCACAGCGATTTCAACCCTGCCAACCGCAGGCGAAATTCCATTAGTAATCGAAACTAAAACGGCTTTAACTTACTTTTTGTAAGTTTTCGAGTATAAATATGTGCAGTTTCCAAATATGAGTTTTAACATACTACCTGAACAATAGATTTCTAATGAATTGGAGATGCACGTTATGGCAAAAATGATTGCTGGGCAAGCATTAGTAAAGGTATTAGAAGACTGGGATATTGATCACATCTACGGTATCCCTGGTGGTTCCATCAACCATACTGTTGAGGGTTTGTACCTCGAAAAAGACAAGATTAAGTACATTCAGGTTCGCCACGAAGAAGTTGGGGCCATGGCCGCTGCGGCTGATGCCAAATTCACTGGCAAGATTGGCGGTGCTTTTGGGTCTGCTGGTCCTGGTGCAACACACCTGTTTAACGGATTATACGATGCCAAAATGGACCATGTTCCTGTACTGGCTTTAGTTGGACAAGTTGGGCAAGCTGCGATGAACGCCAACTACTTCCAGGAAATGGA
>DMZB01000324.1 GCA_003482405.1 Lactobacillus sp.
ACCTGTGACTTAAGACTGCTGACTTTGTTTGATAAACCACTATTCTGCGAAGCAAGTGAGGCTTGTTGCGATGATGCAGCGGCAGATGATTCAGCTGCCTTTGACGAGGCCTCAGCGCTACTGGAAGCGGCGGCAGAGGAACTAGCGGCGAGGCTTGAAGATGACGCTTCGGCGGCCTGATTAGCCGCGTTATTATGGGCCGATACACCCCAGATGATCAAAACCAACACTAGCAAGGCGACTAAGGCACCAATCAACAGATATTTTGGGTGGCGGCGTTTGGCAGGTTGGACAGCATTTGTAGCTGCTTGACTGGCTGCGGCAGATTCAGGTGCAGATTCCACGACGATGGGCGAATGACCATCTAAATCAGCCTCTGTGTTGACGATAGTCAAGGTGAAGGCTGCTCGGCCTACGTTACCGCGGTCATCCATAACCGCAACCGGAACTTGATGTTGTCCTGCAATTGAGAAGTCGATGTTTTCCAAATTTGCATTAAGGTGAGCGGTTAAATCAGATCCGCGGCTGTCCATGGCAGTTGCCCCGACTGCCTGTAATAACCGTGCGTTGGTTGGCCGATTAATTGCGTCTGTCTTAACAATGCGCAATTGTGGGTGAAGAAAGGTGATCCGCGGGTCCGTGTTGTTCTGCATAAGAAACTCCTTCTAGGTGAAACGATTTTATCGAATTCAATGTACCGTTAATGTAGCATAATCTCTTTTTAATCGGCTTTCGGGCAGTAAATCTTGACCAGACTTTAACCATTTTAATCTTTTATACAGATTTATATGGTCCGTTAAAGGTGCAACGCCACGCAGATAATAACGGCTGTAAAGAAAAACCTCTTGACACCCTGAGTGAGGTTAGATAAACTAGTACACGTTAAGAAATTGAGGGAGGAATTCTCATGTCTGTAAAAATTCGTTTAAAGCGGATGGNNAAAGAAAAAAACCTTTACAACCCTCTAATTTACTGGTATATTATTTATCGTTGAAAGAATTAACAGGAGGTGTCATGCATGTCAGTAAAGATTCGTTTAAAGCGAATGGGTTCTAAGAAGCGCCCATTCTACCGTATTGTTGTTGCTGACTCACGTTCACCTCGCGATGGTCGTTTCATTGAACAAATTGGAACGTTCAACACGTTGGCTAACCCAGCAGAAGTTAAACTTGATAATGAATTAGCCCTGAAGTGGTTAAACAACGGTGCGCAACCTTCAGACACAGTGAAAAACATTTTTTCACATGAAGGCATCATGAAACAGTATCACGAAGCTAAATTCACTAAGAAGTAATTCGAGGCGGCAATATCATGAGCACGGATCAGAATAATCGTTTGACAGTCGATGCAGTTGCTTCATTAATCGAAACACTGGTTAAACCGCTTGTGTCTCATCCAGAAGCGGTCGCTGTTCATGCTGAGCAGGGTGATCGTTTTATGAATTATTCATTAACGGTAGCACCAGCGGACATTGGTGAAGTGATTGGCCGTCATGGTCAGGTTGCACAAGCAATTCGGACTTTGGTGTACAGCATTCGAACGGTTGACCAACAAAAGGTTCGTTTGATTATTGTTGACGAAAATAAGTAAGGGCCTGGGAGACTATTTCTCGGACCCTTTCTTTTTTTATTAGATGGCTACTCGATTAACTTCAGCGTTTATTTTTTGAAGATAACTTTTTGGAGATACTTTTAGAGACACTAAGGAGACTAAAATGGCTTTTTACACCATTGGTAAAATAGTGAATACCCAAGGATTAAAAGGAGAATTGCGTGTTATTTCCAGCACCGATTTTCCCGAGACCCGTTTCAAGGTTGGAAGCAAGGTTTATGTGACTGCAAAAGTCTCTGGTGCCCACCAAGAGTCGCTCACTATTGCATCCTCACGAACCCACAAAAATTTTATTCTCATTTCGTTTGAAGGCATGAAAGATATCAACCTTGTTGAAAAATATAAGGGTGCTGAATTGTTTGTCACCGAGGCCCAACAACAAAAGTTACCGGCAGGCCAGTACTATTATCGGGAAATCATTGGGCTGCATGTCATTGATGAGCAGGGACAGGATATCGGTGTTATTTCAGAGGTCATGGCCCCCGGTGCAAACGATGTGTGGGTTGTCAAACGAACTGGCAAGTCGGACCTTTTATTACCCGTTATTGACCAGGTTGTCAAAGAGGTTGATGTGGAAAATGGTGTGGTGCACATTGAAATGATGGCGGGGTTGGATACTGATGAGGATTGATATACTGAGTTTGTTTCCAGATATGTTTAGCGGACCGTTGACCGAGTCAATTGTCGGTAAGGCGGTTGAAAAGGGCATCCTAGATATTAACGTGACGGACTTTCGTCAATTTACATCTGACAAACATCATCACGTCGATGACACCCCATATGGTGGTGGTGCCGGGATGTTACTCATGCCACAACCGATTTTTGATGCGATGGATCACGTTGAACACGAGGCCGGTGACAGGGGCCGCGTTGTTTTGTTGGATCCTGCCGGCGTTCCATTTACTGAACATGTGGCTGAAGACTTTTCAAAAGAATCGCATTTAACGTTCATTTGTGGTCATTATGAAGGCTATGACGAACGCATTCGTAAGCTGGTCACTGATGAGGTATCCCTTGGTGATTATGTGCTCACAGGCGGTGAATTAGGCGCCATGGTGATGATCGATGCCACTGTCCGTTTGATTCCAGATGTGTTAGGTAATACAGATTCAGCCCCTGGCGATTCATTCAGTAATGGCTTATTGGAATACCCACAGTACACGCGGCCAGCCGATTTTCGTGGCTTAAAGGTGCCAGAGGTCTTGACCAACGGCAATCATCAACTGATCGATCAGTGGCGTGAAACAGAATCCCTGCGGCGCACCTATCAACGACGGCCCGATTTACTCGATACCGCTAAGTTGACCACTGCACAACGACGCTTATTGGCTGATGTGATCGATGAGGAAACGCGTGGGCAGCAATAAGATGGCAAAACTGTAAAGGAAAACACCTTTACAAAGTTCAAGTTTATATGGTAATCTAATACGTGGCTTAAGGCCCAATACTACCGATATTCCGCTGGCGAGATGCTCGTGTATGAATGTTGAGTGAAAGGAAGTTCTCACATTATGAGACAGAACCAATTAATTGAAAAGATCACCGCGAGCCAACTTCGTGATGACATGCCAGATTTCCGTGCCGGTGATACAATCCGTGTGTTTGCACGAATCGTTGAAGGTACCCGCGAACGTATCCAGTTGTTCGAAGGTGTTGTTGTTAAACGCCACGGTGCTGGTATTTCGGCTACGTACACTGTTCGTAAGATCAGTAACGGTGTTGGTGTGGAACGGACATTCCCCGTTAACTCACCACGTGTTGACCACGTTGAAGTAACTCGCCACGGCCGTGTTCGTCGTAGCAAGCTTTACTACTTGCGTGCATTGCACGGTAAAGCAGCCCGAATCAAGGAAGCTCGTCGTTAAGATTGAGTGTTTTGATTCAAAAAACCACCTGTCAATTATGGCAGGTGGTTTTTTGTGTTCCTTTGAATACCATCATGGGACAGTCTTAAATGTCGGTGTGGTGTTCACGATTAGCATAGAAGACCCAGGCAATCGTTCCAAATACCAGTGGACCGGCAACGGTAGCAATCGCCGTGACCCAGTCTTTGACTAAGAATGGTTGTAAGATTGAAAAACCGATTCCGATACTTAGTGTAATCATCACAACCGTCACAACGAACAACATCCAACGATGAGAGTGGTAAGCCACAAATGGCCGCGGGCGATCTTCCTTTTTGAAATAAGGGAAGGCTCCGACTAAAAACAGGTAGGGTAACGTGGTTGAAACGTTGCTCATGGACGTTAAAACACTGTAGAAAAATTTAGCGTCTTTATGCGTAATCACTGAAACTAATGAAATCCCCACAATGAAGATAACAACCGCCGTTGCCTGCATCCACATCGCAAACTCTGGCATATTATGCTTGTTTAAGTGGGTCATCTTCTTTGGCCACAATTCTTTGGGTGAGCCAAGAATAAATGATTTCAGTGGTGAATAAATAAGAACAAAAAACGAACCTAAATAAGCGAGAAACATGCTAATGCCGGCAAAACGGGAAAAGACTTCACCCAGAATGTGTGCACTGTGCATTGATAAACCGATGGACAACCCGAGAATGTCACCGAGGTTTTCCATCAAAACATAGGTTATATTCCCTAAATTAACATTTCCGTGAGCGATCACCATGCTCCAGTTCGTTGAAATTCCCCATAAAAAGATGGTCAGTGAATAACTAATGCCGATCACAATGGTACCGATCAAAATGCCGCGGGGGAAAGTCTTCTCTGGTTTGTCCAGTGAATCAGTAACCCCACCAATTGATTCCAGACCACCATAGGCGAAAATAGCGTAAATGACAAAGCTGATCATCGCAATGGGCGACTGGAATTGCGGATTCGGGGAAGTTGCAAAGTCAGAGAGATGGTTGATTGGTTGTGCTAAAGTGAAATGATTAGCAATTAGAATAATCAGGCTAGCTAAAACCAAAATGACATTTAACGCCATGATTGCCAGTCCGCCAACTGATGACACACGGGAAATAAATGACATTCCACGTGAAGCTGCCCACGTGATTCCGATGATCCATAAGCAAGCGAGTAGTCCAACCGTTAATGTTGAATTCAACCCGAACAAATGCCACGTATTGGTGGTGTCATGCCCGCTAAAAATAGTCGACAGTGTGATCCAAACTTTTTGTGAAATCATCACCTGCCAAATAATCCAAGAGGATAACCAGATAAATGTCGCAATAAACGACCAACGTTCGCTAATCGACGCATCTAGCCATGAATAAATACCACCTTTTGATTCCTTCAACGAAGCGCCATATTCCGCAAACATCAAGCCGCTTGGAAGAAAGAACAAGAGCGCTCCCAGAAGATACCAAAAAATCGCGCCATACCCCATCTGTTCAAACGCAGCTGGGGTATTACCAAACCCAAAGATGGTCGTGAAGATCATTAAAACAAGTGCTCCAAGCGACAGGGTCTTTTTCTTTTCCATTTTGCTTTACTTCCTCGTTTTTATGTCAGTGAATGAAACCGCCCGTACTGACACAAAGGTTTTTATAAGTTGTCATCAGTTTTAAAATTCAGCGGCGAAAAGTCGGTACTATTCGTGACTAAGTCGCTTGTCAGTGCATTGTACGTACTTAGCGCTTGTTTGGCAAGTGCCGCATTTGCATCCGTTAGGAATTGAATCATCTCTTCAGGTGCTAATGAGCTGGCCTTTTGATCACTTTCTTGCAACATTGCGCCCAGCTGTGCTTGAAGCTGTTGTTGAGTTTGCGTGTACATCGCCTCAAAGTGTCGATAATGAGCATCTAGCAAAACACTAGCAAGTTTAAAGGTCCAGTAAGCGCTATTGGCTGAATATTTTCCTTGACCGCGTTGATAAGCTTGTGGTGTGTTCGTGATGGCTGTATAAAATGGCACATAGTTACTTTGCGCAGCCACACCCATTGCCAGCCACTGAACACCGGTCATGGCTGACGGTACGTTAGGGCGTAGTTGTAGAATATGTGATTCCTGCGTTTTAGCCAAACTGATCGGGCGAAAATCATGGCGGTGTGCCGATTCATGCCCAACTGGGTCATATTGTGTGCCCTCAAAGTGATTACTAAGAAATTGCTGGGCGTCATTTACAGACAGCCGTTTGCTTGCATACCTGATGAAAGGCATCTCTTCGTCTGTCGGTGATTGTTCAATTTCAGGGTTAAACATTTTCTGACCAACCCAGACCCGTGGCGTGTTATACGTTTCATCACTAACACCAGTTGTTCCGAAAATATGACGAAAGTTAAAGCCGTTTGCATCTGGGTTAAGATGGTGTTCCTGAACAAACTTTTCAATATTCTTGGCAAACATGAAGTTGTCGGAATCCGTAAAATCAATTTGTTGGATTGTCAGTTGATTTGCAACCACCGCGTAACCATCATCTGGAATGCGTTGGGCAACCCACTGATGCCCCGCACCGGTTTCCAGATACCAAGCTTCGTGAACATCTGCAAATAAAATCCCGTTAGTTTCCGCTGTACCATATTTTTCGACGAGTTGTCCAAGACGGGCAACGCCTTCACGGGCAGTCGTGACATATGGCAAAACGACCGTTATCATGGCCTCTTCTTGAATTCCATCTGGCACAAGTGGATCGGCAGCCAATACGAGTGCGTTAGAGTAGGCACTCTCGGTAGCAGACATTGCGACGTTGGCCTCGTTAATACCATCTTCTTCAAAAAGACCATATTTAAAAGTCCATTCCGGTGTTGCCGTGTAACGCAATGAAGCCTTCGGTAGCGGCATCGTAAAACCATTATCCTTTGACTTAAAGGTTTGCAATTTAGTTTCCGATTGTGCTGCATGAACAACAAAATGCTTTGGCCAAGATGCTTTGCTATCTTCATTGCGGCCAATCATGACCGAGCCATCGGTCGAAGCAAAACGGCCAATTAAGATGCTTGTGCAGGCAGAAGGTCGTTTGGAATAATCAATTTGCATCATTAACGATGCCTCACTTTCAAATAAGAGTTAAAACATGAATAAAATTGCAAAACACAATGTGTAAATTGTAGCAGAAAAGAGAAAACAGATGCGGAAAGCGGGGGGATTTTAAGCGGTTTCATCGCATTTTCTAATCAAACGTTTGTAAGAATGACATTTTTGTGAGGAAAGCAATCAAATTAACTGTAACCGGTGGTCAATAACGACGCGATTGTGGTTTAATTATGATCAATGAGTGACTCAGAATGGAGGTCGTCAAAATGGCGCGTTGGAATGATGAAAGTCCCTTTATTAAAATTGTAATTTTATTATTTTCTGCGTTGTGCTGTGCCGTTGCCTTGAATGTCTTTTTAATCCCCAGCAACATTTTTGCGGGCGGCCTTAACGGGATTGCTCAGTTGCTGCATTGGGGCCTAAAAACAACGCATGTGGATGTATCAACAGGGTGGTTCATCTTAGCTTTTAACTTACCAATTGGCATTATGGGCTGGCGTAAAATTGGGCCACGGTTTACGGCTTGGAGCTTTGCTAACGCCATCGTCACTTCCTTATTAGCCATCGTCATTCCTGAAGTGAGCGTGTCACATAATGCGCTGCTTAATGCCTTGTTTGGCGGTATCTTAACCGGGGTGGGCATCGGTTTTCCATTTCGTTTTGGTTTTTCAACCGGTGGGATGGACATCATTGCGATGGTTTTGCAAAAAACAACGGGGCGTTCAATTGGCACCTTAACCATGATGCTTAATTCTGGCATCATTGCCATTGCTGGCTTCTTTATTGGTTGGGAGAACGCTTTATTTACCATCATCACCATTTATTCAACCTCGCGCATGGTGGACACAATCCACACGCGCCATCAGAAAATGACTGCTTTAATCGTGACAAATCGACCCAACGAACTGATTAGTGCCCTGCGTTCGCATCTGTTTCGTGGGGTAACAGTGTTGCCTTCACGCGGGGCATTTTCCAACCGGGACAACACGACGTTAATGATCGTCATTTCACGTTACGAGCTGTATGACCTACGGACGACAGTTCATGAAACTGATCCTGATAGTTTTATGAACCTTGTCGCAACCATCGATATTGCAGGCAATTTCTTTGACGAAGATAAACAAGCTGAACTAAGGCGATCTTCAAAACAACGGTAACAGAACAAGAAAAGTTTGCTAAAATTGATGTTGTTGGTCAAAAATTTAAATCTTGTCAATGAATGGAGTTGCGACATGAACGACGAGCAGTACATGATGGCCATTGACCAGGGTACCACGAGTAGCCGGGCAATGATCTTTAATCACCGAGGGCAGGTTGTGGGTAAGGCACAAAAGGAATTTCCCCAGTA
>DMZB01000100.1 GCA_003482405.1 Lactobacillus sp.
GTACAGCACCATCAGCACAACCCTCAGCCACCAGTGGCTTGACTGCACGTCAGTCGGTCGCAAACTCACTGGCAGCTGCAAGGCAGGCAGCCCATCGTTTGGCTTCTCAGTCTGCAGCCGCAGAACAAGCGGCATCCACAGCTGCAGTCGAAAAAGCCGCTTCTCAAGCACAAAGTATTGAGACTGCTCGACAACTTTCTTTAGCCCAACAAGCCGAGCAGGAAAGCGCACAATCTGTGCAAGTCGGCAGTGCTGATTTGAAATCAACCGATTCCGTTGAAAGACAGACCAGTTCTGAGCGAGTAACCAGTGGCGCTTCCATATCGGGTTCGGAGATTGATTCCGAAAAAGGTTCAGCAGTTGACTCAATCGTCACCTCAGGACAACCAGGCACAGAAAATACGAATCCAGCCTCTGAAAGCGACACCCGTACGGATGCCGAACTTTATGACCAAGGGTTAGCCAAGTCACGCCAAACTTTGGGTGAACGTTTTAATGCATTTCTAGCCAATTTTCGTTCTGTAGATGAAGACTTTTTTGATGACTTAGAGGAAACCTTGATTGGCGCAGATGTCGGTTTTAATACGGCTGTCCAGATCACAGATGAGCTGCGTGATGAAGTAAAACTGAAAAATGCTAAGAAACAGCAGGATGTTGAAAACGTGATCGTTGAAAAGTTGGTTAACCTCTACGACCAGGCCGGAGCTAGTGAGAACACGGCCATCAATATGGCTAAAAGCGGTCCCACGGTCATCTTTTTTGTTGGGGTCAATGGGGTCGGCAAAACGACCACCGTTGGTAAAATGGCCAATATGTATAAAAAACAAGGCAAAAAGGTTTTGCTAGCAGCCGCCGACACCTTCCGTGCAGGGGCCATCGAACAGTTGCAAGTTTGGGGAAAGCGCGACGGTGTCCCAGTTGTGGCATTGCCTGAACGCAGTGACCCGGCAGCTGTCGTTTTTGATGCTGTACAACGTGCTAAACAAGAAAACTTTGACATTTTGATGGTTGATACAGCCGGACGTTTGCAAAACAAGGTTAACTTGATGAATGAGCTATCAAAGATGAAACGTGTGTTAACACGAGAAATCCCCGAAGCGCCTCATGAAGTTTTACTCGTGCTGGATGCTACCACTGGTCAAAACGCTTTGAATCAGGCTAAAACGTTTGGCGAAATTACTGCTGTGACAGGAATCGTCTTAACCAAACTGGATGGTACTGCCAAAGGTGGAATCGTGCTTGCAATTCGCAATGAAATGCACTTACCAGTGAAGTTTGTCGGTTTGGGTGAACAGGTTAATGATCTGAGACCGTTTGACGCAAATGAATTTGTTTACGGTTTATTCAAAGGTCTCATCAAGGAATAGCTAATTGCACGTGGTTATGCGTTGTAAAAAAATACATTTCAGCAACAAACAAGGGATCATCCATGTACATTGAAGTACATCGATGATCCCTTGTTTGTGTGTTCAGATTGCACCAGGTGGGGTTCGAACCCACAACCCTTGGTTTCGAGGACCAATACGCTATCCAGTTGCGCCACTGGTGCATAATGACTATTTATACATTTCATGTTAGCTGTTTCGATTGCTGGCGTCAATCATTACCTTGAGGCATGATACACTGAAGATGCAGCATATTTTATAACAAATGGGGTTAGGCATATGGAAGTTGACACCACAAAATTGCAAAAGGCAATTATTGCAAACAAGCGGGCCCATCACTGGAATACGACAAACATTAACATGGAACTACTTCAGCTCTATAGCGAGACAAGTGAGCTATTTGAAGCAACGCTTAAAGACGACCATGCCAACATTCAGGAAGAATTAGCAGATGTGGCCATCTTTTTATTAGGGATTGCGGAAATGGAGCATGTGGATTTGGGACAGGCCGTCACGGACAAGTTACAAATTGATCAGCATCGGGTGTATGACGAGCATGGTAACAAACGTTTAGTAACGGACCATGACGGTAAGAACGCATAATCTTGGCTATCTGCGTTGCAGAGTAGTGTTCATCAAAGAAGCATAATGTTAAACTGTTATGGTATCGGTAATCAATGAAGGGTGCTTGGCAAAATGGAAATCGAAAAAAATGATCGCATTAATTCATTGTTTGAATTTTATGAGCCGTTACTGACGGATAAACAAAAATCTTATATTGAGCAATATTACGGCGATGATTATTCGCTTGGCGAAATTGCTGAGAACTTTGAAGTTAGTCGTCAAGCTGTTTATGATAACATCAAACGAACGGAAAAAATTCTTGAGGGTTATGAAGCTAAGCTGCATTTATTTAACGACTTTCGCAAACGTAACCAGGTTGCTGACGATATTTCCAATTATGTCAGTCAACACTATCCAAGTGACAGCACTTTATCCCGTTTAATTGATCAATTAGAAACTACCGAAAGTGAATCTGATTAAGGTTAGGTTCAGCGGACGTGTAATGGAGGAATGACACATGGCCTTTGAAGGGCTTACTGAACGATTACAAAATGCAATGAAAACTTTGCGTGGTAAAGGGAAGGTCTCTGAAAGTGATCTTCGTGAAACCATGCGTGAGATTCGGTTAGCATTACTTGAAGCCGATGTTAACTTTGATGTGGTTAAGACGTTTGTTAAAACTGTTCGTGACCGCGCCATGGGTAGCAAAGTCTTAGACGGATTAAACCCTGCTCAGCAGATTGTTAAAATCGTGAACGAAGAACTCACCAAAACGATGGGTTCGGATGCTGCTGAATTAAACAAGTCTCCAAAAATCCCGACGATTATCATGATGGTTGGGTTACAAGGGGCCGGGAAAACGACAACGGCTGGGAAACTGGCAAATAAACTTAAGACTGAACAACATGCACGGCCGCTGTTTATTGCCGCCGATGTCTACCGTCCTGCTGCCATTGATCAGTTGGAGCAAGTGGCCAAACAAATTGACGTGCCTGTTTTTCAGTTAGGCACTGATGTTGACCCAGTTGAAATTGTTCGTCAAGGTCTGGCAAAGGCCGAAGCCGATAAAAACGATTACGTGATTATCGATACTGCTGGTCGCTTGCAGATTGACGAACAGTTAATGGACGAGTTGGCTAACATAAAAAAATTAGCCCAACCAACCGAAATCCTACTGGTTGTCGATGCAATGACTGGTCAAAATGCGGTTAATACGGCAACTGGTTTCAACGATAAGTTGGATATTACCGGAGTTGTCCTCACTAAGTTGGATGGTGACACCCGTGGTGGTGCTGCACTGTCAATTCGTGCCGTCACAGGCAAACCAATTAAGTTTGTTGGTGAAGGCGAAAAAATGACCGATTTGGATGTTTTTCATCCAGACCGAATGGCTTCTAGAATTCTTGGGATGGGCGATATGCTCTCTTTAATTGAGAAAACCCAAAAAGAAGTTGATCAAAAACAGGCAGAGCAGCTTTCAGAGAAAATCCGCGAGAACACTTTTGATTTTGACGACTTTTTAGATCAGCTTACACAGATCCAAAAAATGGGTTCTCTTGAAGAT
>DMZB01000101.1 GCA_003482405.1 Lactobacillus sp.
GTATATAGGCCACGTGTACTATCTGTTATCAAAGTTTAGTGATGACACACTGCAATTGAACTCAGCGACCGAATATTTGCACTGGGCTGCGGCGGTATTTAACTTGCGAGTCAATCCGAGTCTCCATAAGAGTCAACGTGCCAAAGAAGAATCGCAGATGCTTGGGGTGTACTTTTTGTACATTGATGATCTGCTAAATGACCTAAAAACACATGGACTAAAAGAGGATTACCAGACAATCAAGCAGTGTTGGGATAATGCGGTTTCCCGCGTGGCGACCGATAGCAGCACGTACAAAGCTGCTATTACGGAGCATTTTTATGACAATGCAGGGTTTGGACCAGCGACAGGTGCACTGGCAAATGCGGGCTATATTTCCGAAGCAAAGCGCTACGCAGAGTTGTTAAAAGCAAATATCGGATTTAGCAATGACTTTCGTAGTCAAGCGCCGGACCGTTGGTGGGAAGCCTTATCTTACATGATTCACGCGTTATGGGGTGGTATCACAGCAGCATCCAGCCTGTTGGCTTATGAAAAGATTGGTGACCATGAGCTGCTCGAAGCATCTTATCGTGCATTTGTCGGTGTTTTATACATGTACGATACCAATGCAACGACTCCGGATCGGAAGCTCGAACCAGGGGAAGCTGCCTCAACTTATAGCATTGCTGGACCAAATATCAATCGGCCTGACTTATCGCGTAATCGCTTCGGCCAATCTGCGTTTGCAAGCGATGGGGGTATTTTTACAAAGCTATTTCCAGACGGAGATACTGGTCATGATGATTGGGATATGGGTGAAGAATTAGCAGCTTACTTGATGGGTTTTGGACAAAAGACATACGTTTATACAGATGACGATGGCACTGTTTCAGTGGTTAATGGGCAGATTGTTCGAATTAACGACAATCAGTACGAAATCACAAGTCTTGCGCCATACCCAAAAGTATTTATGGACGCTGAACATCAGCACTCACTGGAGACAACGGACACGACAGTTTTGTATAGTGTTGAAAAGGGTTTTGAACGAAAATAGTGTCGTTTGAAGCATCTACTTAATACAGCCGTTCAAAGGCTTAGTGAAGTCAGTCAGGAACAGAACGCCGTGAAGGCAATACTTAGTGGCGTTTTTGGCCACTTAGAATTGCAGGACGAGTTTCGAGACCTGGGTTTGGGCTCGAAATCGAGGCTTCAGACCGAACTTAGGGCTGAGGCCGGTCCTAGGGCGTGGCGTTCTTGAATGACGTAACGATGAATTACTGGACGAGTTTGACCTATCCGAAAAACAAGCCGTTAAGGACGAAATGATAATCGTTCCTTAACGGCTTGTTCATTGTAAACGTGGCGTACATATCGTGTTTAAAACGATTGTTTATTGTTCACTGTCCGATCCATCCGAACCTGTCGGCGCATCGGCAGCTGGTGTTGGTGCGGCAACTTCACCGGCCTGTACTTTGTCTTCCTTCTTCAAGAAGAAGGCGGCAAACAGGGTGATGACGAAGACCAGAACACCCATCCAAACGTAGGTGTGTTGGTAACCGATCACATCGTATAATTTACCGGCAACAGACGAGAAGATGAAGACGGAGATCTGCTTAGCAAAGTTCGATGCTAGTGCATAAACCGTGGCGTACAAACGGATATCGAAGGCACCGGCGATGTACTTCATGATGGAAGTCAGTAATAATGGCATTTCCAATCCGGCTAACAAACGGAAGAAGACAACCCAGCCCCAAGTTGGTGATAAAGCAGAACCGAGGATCCGGATACAAGTAATAAACCCGTAAGTGATCAAACCATTCTTAGAACCAATTTTGTTAATGATCCAAGGCATTGGGAACATGAGCAAGAACTCAATGGCCGTTTGACCAGATGTCATGTAACTATAAACCAATGTCCCTTGTGCAGCGGTGTGGAAGAATGTCTTGAAGAAGATGATGAACTGTTGATCGAACACATCAAAGATGGCTGATGCGCCCATGTAGAAGATAGCCAATACCCATAAGTTTTTGATCTTGAAAACCGACATAACAGTCTTCACGTCCAATGAGTTTGATGTGTCACCGGCAGCAGCGGCGTTATCAAGGTTAACTTTGTCACTGAAAATCAAGAGACCGGTCAGAACAATAGCGGCAACGGTACATGCCCAGAAAATGGAATCTGGTGACCATAGGAACAAACGGCCTGCAATCAATGAAGCCACGATTCCGGCTACTGAGCCACCGACCCGTGAATGTGCATATTCAAACTTGTTGGCTAAACTAGCCCGTTGAACATATTGTTCAATAACGGAAACACCACCGTTTAGGATAAAACTGAGGAATGTCCCAGTAACGACGGCAACCAAGAACGAGTTAATGTGAAGCAGTGGTAAGAAGGCCCATTGGAAGTATGGCCCGATGAAAATAGCAACGATCGCAATTAAAATAACAAGGTTCTTTTTGAATAACAGTTTATCTGAAACGACCCCAAAAATGGGTTGAAAAATCAGGGAAATCCCCGCCATCATGGAGAAGACAGCACCAGATTCCGTTCCGTTTAAATGGGCAACCTGTTCCATCCAAAGGGTTAAATACCCATAGACAGTCGCCCAGATGAAAAAGTAACTAAAGTGGGAAAATGGAAATCCCCAGAAGTGTTTCGATTCAGTTTTTTGCATGATGTTTTAGCCTCTGTTTGTATTAGTCGTAGTTGTAAGGTACTGGTTTACCGAAGTTAGGGGTGCCATCAGCGTTCCAAGTAAATGGTTGAACCTTTGTGTGGCGGTTAGGGTCATACAGTGGATCACCCTTGATTTCCGTGTAGTCGCGGCAGTGGTAAACCAAAATATCTGTCTGTCCGTCTTCAGCAACCGTAAATGAGTTGTGTCCAGGACCAAATTGATCGTGTTCAAGATCGCTTTGGAAGACAGGCTTGTCTGATTTGTGCCACTGACTGGCATCAAGCAAATCGGCGTTTTCATCAACACTCAACATCCCCATGCAGTAATTTTCATCCGTTGCACTTGACGAGTAAGTGAGGAAGTAGCGGCCGTTACGGTGAATCACGGCCGGTCCTTCGTTAACCCAGAAAATCTTTGTTTCCCAGTCATATTCTGGCTTGGTCAACATGACGGGTTCAGTTTTCAACGTCCAAGGGTTAGCCATTTCCGCGATATAAATGTTCGAATTTCCTTTGATGTCAGGATCTTTCTGTGCCCAAACGTAGTAAAGTTTGTCATTGGCTTCAAAACAAGTCGCATCCAGTGAGAAGGAATCCATTGGCGTTTTAACTTGGCCATGCTCGATCCAATCGTCTTCACTGCGCATTGGGTCAGGGTTATCACATTCGATACAGAACATGCGGTGTTGAAACATGCCGTTTTTGTCAAACGCAGTTGTTTCGGCCGCAGCAAAGTAGATGAACCACTTGCCATCGATAAAGTGAATTTCTGGTGCCCAGATCAGTTGACTCATGGGACCGCTTTCATGTTTACGCCAAATCGTCCGTGGTGCAGCGTGTGCCAAACCTGCCAGCGTTTTAGCCCGGCGAATTTCGATAAGATTGTAGGCTGGTACAGACGCCGTGAAATAATAATAGCCATCTGTGTGCTTGTAAATAAATGGATCAGCCCGTTGTACAATCAATGGATTGATGTAGTCCGTAGAAGATGTCATGATCTAATTCCTTTCAGTTGTTGCTAGTTAAGTGAATAAACGTAATTAGCTAATTAGTTACCTTTTGTACAAGATTAGCGTACAGTCTGGAGGAACCGCTTACAATGGACTACACACTATT